>JANNWE010000280.1:0-15110 GCA_031414675.1 Cytophagaceae bacterium | reverse complement strand
TAGTAAATATTTTTAAAAACATTTCTTTTTCGAAGGATTTTTTATTTTTAATCGTCTAAACACTAAATTTCTAAATAGAAAAAGTCAAAAATTAATTTTTTCATATGCATTTAACCTAGACCTAAAGTTTACTTATTCTTTACATTTAAAATTAATCAAAATGAAAAAATCACTCATTCCATCAGTATTGTTAATCTTAACTTTTTCTTCTTGTTCTACAACTAATGCCGATGATGTAACTCCTACTAACACTACAGTGCCTGGTTCATCTTCATCAGATGGTACAACTACCAACGATTTTAAGAAATTATATGACAAAATGACCAATCTTACTTCTATAGATTATTCTGGCAATACGAATACTATTATAAAAACCAATAATATTCCAGACCATAAATCACCTTTTTATGGAGTAGGACACGCTAAATACGAGGCATACAATGGCGATAATCCAAGTTTCAGTACTAAAATTAATTTGATGGGAACCATCAGCGACCCAACGCTAATTTCTCGTGCAACTACATTTACTATTCCACGTTTTCCATCTGTATCAACTACTCATTCGTCTACTACTGGTGGAGCTATTGGTATTGCCAGAAATGGCGTAGAATTTTTTAATCAATATAACGGAGCGGGTGCTTTACTCGACGCATTAGAAATAAATAATGCAGATCAATATTTGGGACATCCAACTCCTAGCAATGCTGGGGCCCAATATCATTATCATTATGAACCAAAATATTTAACTAAAACCTTTGGAAATTCAGCATTTATGGGTTTTTTACTAGATGGTTTTCCTGTTTATGGGCCAAATGAGAACGGTAAAAAAATTACTACCGCCGACTTGGATATATATAATGGTCATGTAGGTGCCACCGAGGATTATCCTAATGATAAAATTTATCATTATCATGTAATTTCTGCCACTTCCAGTGTATCAGCTGAATTGTTGAAAGCAGCCCCTTGGATTAATGGTGGTAAATATTATGGTACAAAAGGCACCGCAAATTAAATGAAATACTGCTTATTTATATTGGGAATTATAGTTGCATCTTGTCAAGAAAAAACCAAAAGACAAGTGCAACTACCCATTAATACTTATGTTCTTTTTAAAGATGCTAATTTGAAAAATTCAAATGGTATATGGCTTTGGAAAGGAGAAAAATTTAATGGGTATATAATTGAAAAGTTTGATTCATTAATAACCGCAAAATTACCTGTTATTGATGGAAAGCAAAATGGAATTGCGTATGGTTGGTATAAAAACGGAAAGAAAAAAAGCGAACAACATTTTTCGAATGGAAATAGGGAAGGTGCAGACAAAGGATGGCATGAAAACGGAACATTATCTTATGAATATTTCTTTCTAAATGATAAATATGAAGGTGCACAATTGTCCTACTTTCCAAATGGAAATCGCTGGCAAATATTAAATTATAAAAATGGCTATGAGGAGGGAAAACAGAAATCATGGAATGAAAGTGGGAGAGTAGTTAATAATTTCACGGTGAAAAATGGCAAATTATATGGTGTTATTGGTAGATATGATTGTATGTCTATTATTAAAAAATAAGCAAATCTTATTGTTTTTTTATGTTTTACTTTTTTTTTCTTGCACTAAAAAGCAAAAATTAAAAGAGGAAAAAGAGATTTTACCTTTTTATAATTCTGCAGATTTTGATGCAGAATGGATTTTAGAAAGCGATAGTAAGTATTCTAAAATTCATAAAATATATTCGTTTTCATTGTTTAATCAAGAAGGAAAAATTGTTACTAATAATTCTTTGGACAACCATATTTATGTAGCTAATTTTTTCTTTTCTATTTGCCCTTCAATTTGTCCCAAAATGATGGGAAATTTATCTAAACTTCAAAAAACATACGCCAAAAATCCTGAAATTAAATTGGTTTCTTTTTCAGTGATGCCGTGGGTGGATTCTGTGGCAAGGCTTAAAAATTATGGCGAAGAGCATAAAATAAACCCTTCAAAATGGTATTTATTAACAGGTGAAAGAGAGAAAATTTATACTTTAGCTCGAAAGTCCTTTTTTGCTGAAAAGGGTTTAGGTTTGAAGAAAAATACTAATGAATTTCTTCATACGGAGTCTATGTTGCTAATAGATAAAAAATCAAGAATTCGAGGAATATACAATGCTACACAAGCAGTTGATATTGAAAGAATTACAGACGATATTAATGTGCTTTTGGAAGAGAAATAAATGACTTGTTTTTTGAGAATTCTACTATTAAAAATTATTTTTTAAAACTATTTAATTGTCCTTTCCATTTTGAAAGAATTAATATCAATTAAATCGGAAACATAGATTTAAAAACAAAATTTTACGACTATTAAATGCAGGATTAATATTCAAAGCGTCTTTAATATTTTTTAATTTTTTAGAAAAAATTATAGGCCGTCTGTTTTTTTTAAATTTGATGTTAAAATTACGCGATGTTTGGCTACTATTGAATTTTCAATAATCAGGAAACACTAATTCATTTTAATAACAATACTATTTTCAAATTTTGAATTAAATTTTTAATGATCCAATTCCTAATTTTTTTGCCAAGGAAATTTATTTTTAGGTCTATTTATTTTAGGGGCAAAAATTTGAGAAAGTTCTCCAACTAATTTTTCAAAATTAGGCAATTGCTCAGGTTTGCAAATGTTTTTTATATCCTTGAAATGGCTTATGTTAAGCATCAAAGTGTTTTTTTGTAACATAGCTATTTTATTGTAAAGATTGTTTGTAATAGTAGTATCAGTTTTTTGATTTAATTGAAGATACAATTTATTTTTTATGTCATTTATTTCTTTTTCATTTTTAAGAATTAAATGGCGATGTTTATCTATCAATTCTTTGTATTTCTCTATTTGTTCAGCATCAAAATTTAATTTTTCAATAATGATGTTTTTTGGTTCGTTTTGTAATTTTCCAGGTCTATCTGGCCTATTAAAATGTAAAAATAGGAGCATTATATTTAAAACCATTAATGCTAAAATTATTAATTTATAGAATCTAATTTTATTCATTGTAGAGTAAATTATTTGTTTCGGGAACAAGTAATTGCAATTCGTTAGTGTTTGTGTTTAAATTGTTCCTTTTTACTAACCAAATTTCTGAAGAAAAAACAATCAAGAAAATTGCTGCTGCAATACTAAGCCATTTCTTATTGATTTTTTCGTGTTTTTTTAAACGATTGCTAATTGCAAAGTATAAACCAGGATCAGGTTCTACTTTTTTAATTTCAGACAATTTTTGAAATATCGTTTCCATATTTTTGTTAGACGATTTCTTTTTCATATTCCTTCATTATTAACTAATAAAATTTCCAAATTCTTTTTTGCACGATTAAATAAGGATTCCACGGCTTTGGTGCTTAAATCCATTATCTCTGCAGTTTGAACTTGAGAGTTTTGTTCAATTTTTAATAGAATTATAACCGTTTTTTGATTTTCTGGGAGTTGATTTATAGCTTTAAAAATAAATTCTAAAGCTTCTTTTTGTTCTAATTCCACCCCTGGATGGTTAAAATGAGGTACCTCTATTTTGGTATTTTCGTTGTTTAAACTTAAAGCAGAAAAAAAGGACCATCGTTTTAAGCTTTTTTGAGCTTTTAAGAAATCTAATGATTGATTGATTGCAATTCTATATATCCACGTTTTTAAGGCTGATTGATTTTGAAAAAAATTTAACTTTTCATGAATTTTAACAAAAACATCTTGTGTTATTTCCTCTGCATCCTCTTTATTTTGCACATATTGTAAGGCAACATTATATACCAAAGATTTGTAATTATCAAAAAGTTCTTTAAAAAGCATACTGAAAAAATAATATTATTTAAGGATTCTCTATTTAATTAAAATAAAAACAAATAAAAAGGAATACGTATGAAATAATAAAAATATGATTTATTTAAACAAAAAAAGTTTAATTTTAATGAGTTACCAAATAGCAAATACGTTTTTATCATTTAGATTTGGAAAAGTATTATTTAAAACATCTTTTAAAATTAGTGTTTTCAACTTCCATTTCAACAAATCTTAAAAATATTTTTAATTTCGCAATAAATGTTTAATTTCACTCCTTGAGACTCGGTTAATGATCAAACTGTCAATAGGTTAGCTGTACTTATACACTCACTTTTCTTTTAATACATCTAGTCTAAAATCTTCATATGCTTACTTAAGCTCATAGTCCAAATCAAACAAGCAAACAATCGCAATTTTAGTATCCTCACCATATTTGTTTTTTCAATTGGCAAAACAATAGCGTTAAAAAATAAATTGTTTTAAAAAAATATTTTTTTAAAACAATAATTAATAAAAAAGTAATAGTACTTTTAGTTCATTATTTTAAAGAAATTTTAATGCCCTTATCATTCAAGCACCTCAATTTATTTATAAGTTTACTTTTTTTAACTTTTTCAGCTTTTTCTCAAAACAGTAATTCTGAATCTTATTCCAAAAATCCAGAAACAATATTAAAAGGGAAAGAATTATTTGAACAAAACTGTGGTTCTTGCCATAATTTTAAGCAAAAAGGCATAGGTCCAAACCTAGCTCAAATAACTTCGGAAATGAGTAAAGATTGGATTAATAAGTTTATAAGAAATCCCCAAGGCCAAATAAAAAAAGGTGATAAAAGAGCTACGGAACTATTTAAAGAATATAAAGTTATAATGCCTGCTTTTCCATTTTTAACTAAATCTAATATGGAAGCGCTGCTAGGATATATGAATTCTGAAAAAAAGGTAATCAAAAAAAGAAAAGAGATAAATAATGATGCAATTAAAGATCCAATTTCAAAAGATATTAAAAAAACTGGACTTAAGCTTAAGTTAAATTTATTTACAACCGCACCTGCAACCTCAGAGAAATCTCCCAAAGCTAGAATAAATTCTATGGTGCCCCTAAATGGAGCTTCTATTTCCAGACTTTTCCTTTCAGACTTACGAGGTCTTATTTACGAAATGGAAGGAGAAACCTTACATACCTTTTTTGATTTTAAAGACTTGAACCGAAATTTTATTGAATCGCCTGGATTGGGCACAGGCTTAGGTTCTTATGCATTTCATCCAGAGTTCTATGAAAATGGCCTTTTATATACTACTCACACTGAAAAAATTGGTTTAGCAAAAGCTAATTTTTATTACTCAGATAGTATAAAAGTGGCTTTACAATGGATAATTACCGAATGGAAATTAAACAACCCAGCATCAAAAGTTTTTGAGGCAGCGTCTAGAGAAATTTTAAGAATTAACATGGTTTCTCAAATTCACGGCATGCAAGAAATTGCATTTAATCCTTACGCTGAAAAAGGACAGGAAGATTTTGGATTGCTTTATATAGGCATTGGCGATGGGGGTGCATCTGAAAATGGGTTTCCTGAAATTTGTGCAGATAGTACTACCCCATGGAGTTCAGTTTTAAGAATAGACCCATTAGGAAGGAATAGTAAAAACGGAAAATATGGAATTCCTCCTACTAATCCTTTTGTAAATCAAAATGCAAATGGGGAAGTGTTTTGCCGAGGTTTTAGAAACCCCAATCGTATCTATTGGACTCCAGAAGGTAAAATGTTGATTTCAGATATTGGACATAAAAATATAGAAGAATTAAACTTTGGAATCAAGGGAGCGGATTTTGGTTGGCCTTTACGAGAAGGTACTTTTGTAATTAATCCTATTGAAAATATGGATGTTGTCTTTCCAATAAAAACTATAGAAAATCAAAGAAAATATCAAGACCCTATTTTACAATATGATCATGATGAAGGAAATGCCATTTCTGCAGGTTTTGTATATAATGAAAATTCAATTCCAAATTTAAAAGGAAAATATATTTTTGGAGATATAGTAAATGGAAGAGTATTTTACGCGGAAAGCAAAGATTTTCAAGTTGGAAAACAAGCTGAAATTCTAGAATTTGAAATGGAATTAAATGGTAAACTGGTAAATTTTAAAGACTTAGTTCAAAACTCGAAAGCTGACCTTCGCTTTGGGCAAGGTTTAGATGGTGAAATTTACCTTTATACCAAAACGGATGGGAAAATGTATAAGATTGTAGGATGTGAATAATAAAGCCTCCAATATTTAGGTATTGAAGGCTTCCATTTATTTAAAAGACAAACTCTTATACTATTTTATATATCTAAAATCAGTACCAGCTTTCAATTCTAACAAAAACTCATAATACAAATCAATGCAAGCTTTTATGTCATCTTTATGGCACATCTCAACTGTGGTATGCATATATTTTTGAGGCAAGGAAATCAATGCAGAAGCTACACCCTCAGCCGAATACGCGAATGAATCAGTGTCAGTTCCCGTAGATCGGCTAACTGCCGCTCTTTGAATTGGAATTTCCCTTTTTTCCGCTAAGTCAATTAACATATTTAAGAGATTATTTTGAACCGCGGGTCCATAAGAAAGGGTAGGTCCTTTTCCACAAGCAATATCCCCATCTTTTTTCTTATCATACATGGGCGATTGTGTATCGTGTGTAACATCACAACAAATAGCTACATCTGGCTTGAGCCTTCTAGAAATCATTTCTGAGCCTCTTAATCCTATCTCTTCTTGAACTGCATTCACAATGTATAATGTAAAAGGCAAATTTTTCTTATTTTCCTTCAATCTTCTCGCCACTTCAGCAATTATATAACCGCCCATTCGATTGTCTAAAGCTCTTCCTACATAATATTTATCGTTTAGTTCCATTAGACCATCTTCAAATGTAGCTACGGTTCCTACATGAATGCCCATTTGCTCTACTTCAGATTTTGAGGATGCACCAACATCAATAAAAATATTCTTTAAACTTGGAGTTTCTTCTTTTCCAGCGTCACGTACATGAATTGCTGGCCAACCGAAAATCCCTTTTACAATGCCATTTTTTCTGGTGTGTAAATTTACTCTCATCGAAGGAGCTATCTGATGGTCGGATCCACCATTTCTTCTTACATAAATATATCCGCTATCCGTAATATAGTTTACAAACCATGAAATCTCATCCGAATGTGCTTCAATTACAACCTTGTATTCCTTTCCCGGATTGATCACACCTACAGCTGTTCCATAAACATCTATAATAGTTTCATCTATATAAGGTTTTATATAATCTAACCAGATTTGTTGTCCTGTACTTTCAAATCCTACTGGAGATGCATTGTTTAAATAATTATACAGGAATTCGGTATTTTTATTCATAAGGAAATTTTCAATATTTTTTGGCAAAAATAAACAAAAAATGAATTAGAAATTGCTTTTATTGATTCTAGCAGTATATTTTTATTTCATGAAAGGAGAAAGTATCTAAAAATTTTGGCTTATTTTTTTTCCAATATTTTTAATAAATGAAAAAAAAAGCTTTGTTTGGAACATCTAAACCTTATTTAGAGTTATTAAAAATAAGAACCAATTTTAGTTATTATAACTTATCTTTGTACTTCAATACACGAATATATCATTAATATGCTGAAAATCAGTAATTTACACGCAAGAATAGAAAGCAAAGAAATTTTAAGAGGAATAAATCTCGAAGTAAAACCGGGAGAAGTACATGCAATAATGGGTCCAAATGGTTCCGGAAAAAGTACTTTAGCATCGGTTTTAGCTGGAAGGGAAGATTATGAAGTAACCGAGGGAACAGTAGAATTCTTAGGTAAAAATTTGTTAGATTTAGCTCCTGAAGAAAGAGCCGCCGAAGGAATCTTCCTAGCCTTTCAGTATCCAGTAGAGATTCCCGGTGTAACAACCATAAATTTTCTTAAAACTGCAATCAATCAAATCAGGAAATATCATAATCAAGGTCCTTTAGATGCTGCTCAGTTCTTAAAATTGATGAAAGAAAAGGCTAAATCAGTAAAGATAGATGATCAATTATTAAGAAGGTCATTAAATGAAGGGTTTTCTGGAGGAGAGAAAAAGAGGAACGAAATATTCCAAATGGCCATGTTAGAGCCTAAATTGGGCATTTTAGATGAAACAGATTCGGGCTTGGATATTGATGCTTTAAGAATTGTTGCCGATGGTGTAAATCAGCTTCGATCTTCTGACCGATCTTTTATTGTTGTTACCCATTATCAAAGACTACTAGAGTATATTGTTCCAGATTTTGTTCATGTGCTTTACAAAGGTAGAATTGTGAAGTCTGGTACAAAAGAACTTGCATTAGAATTAGAAGAAAAAGGGTATGATTGGATTAAAGCTGAAGCAGATGCTTTAGAATCAGCAAAGGTTTGATTTTTTCATCAATAATTTAACAAGAATGTCAGTTTCAAATATTCAAGATCAGCTTTTAGCTCAATTTCAAAAAATAAACCTAAATGGTCAAAAAGATACATTTTTTGGAAAAAGAAAACTTTCTGCTATAACATCTTTTAAAAACTTAGGATTGCCTACCATAAAAAACGAGGATTGGAAATATGCCAATCTCAAAGGTTTATCCAATCAAGAATACGATTTTAATAAAAAATCAGAAATTTCAGATACGGAAATTTATAGTTTGGATTTTTCTAAAATTGCTGGGTTAAAAATTACTTTTATTAATGGAGTTTTTAATGAAAAACATTCTAGTTTATCGCACAATCAAAATACCATCAAAGTATTAAGTCTTAAACAGGCTTTAAAAGATTGTCCAGAACTTTTAGATCAGCACCTTGGTAAATATGTCAATTATGAAGTGGATGGAGTAATTGCTTCAAATGCTGCTTTAAATGAGGATGGATCCGTAATTTTTATTGGAAACAATACAACAGCAAGTCAGCCAATAATTATTAATTCTATTTTTGATACTAAATCTAGTAATGTAGCTTCTTTTGGGCATCATTTAGTGGTGGTTGGTGAAAATTCGGAAGCAAAAATAGTTGAGATTTCAACTACCATTGGAGAAAAATCTAGTTTTAATAATACACTTACTGAGTTAATAGTTGGCAAGAGTTCAAGAGTGGATTATTATAAAATTCAAAATGAAAACGATGCCTCTTATCATTTGGGAACCACTCAAGTTATACAAAAAGACCATAGTTATTTTTACTCTGCAACAATTACAGTAAACGGAGGGTTTGTTAGAAACAATCTTAATTTAGTGTTAGACGGGCAACATATTGATAATCACATGTATGGCTTGTATATTCCCAATGGCTCACAATTTGTTGATAATCATACCATAGTAGATCACAAATTGCCAAATTGCCAAAGTAATGAATTGTATAAAGGGGTTTTGATGGATAAATCAACAGGAGTTTTTAATGGTAAAATTTTTGTAAGGGAAGACGCTCAAAAAACAAATGCGTATCAAAACTGTAGGAATGTGATTACCTCAGATTCTGCAACGATGAACTCTAAACCACAATTAGAAATTTGGGCTGACGATGTTAAATGTTCTCATGGCACTACTACAGGAAAATTGAATGATGAGGCAATTTTCTATATGCAATCTAGAGGTATTCCCAAAGCAGAAGCTGTTAAACTTCAATTAATTGCTTTTGCAGAGGATGTGGTTTCACAAATAAAAATAGAAGAAATAAAGGAAATCTTAGAAGGCTTAATAGAAGCTAAACTAAGCTAATTGAAGACATTCTTTTATTAAATTATTATTTTAATGGCTTTTTTTGATATTCAGAATATTCGGAACGATTTTCCAATTCTTTCCGAAAAAATTAACGGCAAAGACTTAGTTTATTTTGATAACGCAGCAACTACTCAAAAACCACAAGTAGTAATAGATGCTTTATCTGATTATTATAGTCATTACAACGCCAATATTCATCGTGGAATACATTATTTAGCCGAAAAAGCTACTACTGCTTTTGAAGCAAGCAGAAAAACATTCCAAAAATTTTTAAATGCAGAAAGTTCAGAAGAAATCATATTTACTTATGGTACTACCGACAGCATCAATTTGGTAGCTCAAACTTTTGGAAGGAAAAATATTAAAAAAGGCGACGAAATTATTATCTCCACGCTAGAGCACCATTCTAATATTGTTCCTTGGCAAATGCTATGTGAAGAAAACGGTTGTATTCTAAAAGTAATTCCTATTAATGACGCTGGAGAATTATTATTAGATGAGTATGAAAAATTATTGAGTGAAAAAACTAAATTGGTGTCGGTAATTCATGTTTCCAACGCTCTTGGAACTATAAATCCCATAAAATATATTATTGAAAAAGCGCATGCTTTCGGAGCAAAAGTTTTAGTAGATGGAGCTCAAGCTACTTGTCATCTTAATATAGATGTACAAGAACTAGATGCTGATTTTTATGCTTTGTCTGCTCACAAGCTATTTGGGCCAACTGGCATGGGTATTTTATATGGTAAAAAAGAGATTTTGAATGGAATGCCTCCTTGGAGAGGTGGTGGTGAAATGATAAAGGAAGTGACATTTGAGAAAACTACCTACAACGAGCTTCCATATAAGTTTGAAGCCGGTACCCCAAACATAGGTGATGTAGTTGCGGTAAAATATGCCATTGATTACATTCAGAAAATAGGAAAAGAAAATATAGCAGCTCATGAAAACTCACTTCTTAACTATGCAACAGAGAAACTTTTAGAAATAGAAGGATTAAAAATAATCGGAACTGCCAAAGAAAAAGTAAGTGTAGTGTCTTTTGTTTTAGAAAATATTCATCCCCAAGATATTGGAATTATTTTAGATCAGCAAGGTATAGCAGTAAGAACTGGACATCATTGTACACAACCATTAATGGCCAGATTAGGTCTTTTGGGGACTGCTAGAGCTTCATTCTCAGTTTATAATACCATAGAGGAAATAGATTTATTAGTAGCTGGAGTTAAAAAAGTAAAGAGGCTTTTAGCCTAAGACATTTATCATGACAATAAAGGAGCTACAAGAAGAAATAATTTCAGATTTTGAATTATTTGACGATTGGGAAGGAAAATATGAATATATCATAGATTTAGGTAAAAAATTGCCTTTACTATCAGATGAATTTAAAACCGAAGAAAATATAATTAAAGGTTGTCAATCCGTAGTTTGGTTACATGCTTATTATAAGGAAGGAAAAATATTTTTTGAAGGAGATAGTCAAGCAATTATTGTAAAAGGCTTAGTCAGTATGTTATTAAATGTTTTGTCTGGTCATACTCCAAATGAAATTTTACATTCAGACCTATATTTTATTGAAAAAGTAGGTTTAACAAGTCATTTAGCTCAAACTCGTTCGAATGGACTGGCCTCTATGGTGAAGCAAATGAAAACTTACGCATTAGCCTATCAAAGTTTGAATCCATAAAGAAACCAATTGAGTTGTTTTATTGTTTTTTTACAAAAATCTTAAAATTGAAGAAATGACGGAAGAAGAATTAAAAGAAAAAGTTTTAGATGCCATAAAAGAAGTATATGATCCAGAGATTCCAGTTAATGTATTTGAATTGGGATTGATTTATGATGTCAAAATTTTCCCTTTAAATAATGTGTTTGTTTTAATGACTTTAACTTCACCTTCCTGCCCATCTGCAGAAAGTATTCCAGTAGAGATTGAGGCAAAAATCAGAGAAATAGAGGGAATCAACGACGTCAGTATTGAACTTACTTTCGACCCTCCTTACTCTCAAGATATGATGAGTGAAGTAGCCAAATTGGAGTTAGGTTTTATGTAATATAAAAAAGTATACGTTTAATAAATTATAAAAAATCCTGTATTCAGGAAATCAAGAATATGTATCCTCCTCATTTAGTAGCTCCAATGAAAGAAGACCTTACCAATGTAGGTTTTCAGCAGTTAGTATCGGCCGAAGATGTAGATTTATTTATGGCCAATCAAAAAGGAACAGCATTAGTTGTTATAAACTCAGTATGTGGTTGTGCAGCCGGAACTTGTCGTCCAGGTGTGAAACTATCATTAAAAATGTCTGAAAATAAGCCCGATCAATTAGCAACAGTTTTTGCCGGTGTAGATACAGAAGCAACTCAACGTATGCGTGAGTTTATTCCAATTGCACCTTCTTCTCCTGCAATTGCATTGTTTAAAGATGGTGAATTAGTTCATTTTGTGGAAAGACATCATATTGAAGGTCGTTCTGCTGAAATGATAGGAGGTCATTTGGCCGCTGTTTACGAAGATGTTTGCGTAGCTGAATAAAGAATATTATTCAAAAAATAAGTCAGATGCTATTTTATCTGAGAATATTCTACCACTTTTGCTAATGGTTATCACATCGTCTTTTAATACAATTTGACCATTTTTGCGATAGTATTCTATTTTATCCCAAGTTGTTGGACTAAAATCCCCAATAATTTGGGATATTTTTTTTATGTCAAGACCCCATTTTGTTCTTAGGCCGCAAAGTATCATTTCATTTGCCTTTTCTATATTACTTAAGTTTTCTATTTCGAAAAACGGTGTATTATTTTCTACACACTTAATATATTTATTGTTGTTGGCAATATTCGCTTGACGACTCAATAAATTATAAGAATGTGCTGATGGTCCAATCCCTAAGTATTCTTGATTTAGCCAATAGGAAGTATTATGTATAGCATATTGATTATTTTTGGCAAAATTGGAAACCTCGTATTGTTCATATCCGTTGTTTGTAAGAGAAGAAACCAAAATTTCATATTGAGAAGCAGAGGAATCCTCATCTAATGGGATAATTTTATCCTTTTTTGCCCATTTTCCGAATACAGTCTTTTCTTCAATAGTAAGCGAATAAGTCGAAATATGAGGTAAGTTAAAATTTAAAGCAATTAGGAGGTCTTCGAGCAATGTTTTTTCACTTTCTATTCCTTCCATATTAAAAATAGAATAAATGAGATCCATACTAATATTTTCAATTCCTGAGTATTGCAATTCATAAATAGCATTTTTAGCGTCTAAACCAGAATGAGGTCTATTCATAAATTTCAAAATGGTATCATTAAATGTCTGTACACCAAGACTAATTCTATTTATTCCAAATTCCTTCCAAATTTTAATATTCTCTTTTGAAACATCATCTGGATTCGCTTCAAAGGTAATTTCTTTTAAATTTGATAAATCGTAGTAAATAGTTAAAGCCTCAAAAATTGAGTTTAACTCAGTTTGGGTTAATAAGGAAGGAGTTCCTCCACCAAAATAAATAGTTTGTATTTTTTTGTTTTTTAGATAGTCTTTTTGAATGGCTATTTCCTTACAAATACTAGCGACTAATTGACTTTTTAAGTCTTTATTAGTGCTAAAATAAAAGTCACAATAATGGCAGGCTTGCTTGCAGAATGGAATATGAAAATAAAGGTGCATTATTTCGTTGCCACAAAGAAATAATCAATACATTTTTCGGGCTCACTACTTAAAAAGTGGTCGTCCCAATTAATTTCAGCGGCTAAGCCATCTGTTTGGGCTAATAATTTATTTCTATTAAATCTATTTAATATTTCATAAGGAATTCTCAAAATCCAAGCGGGTAAATTATGCTGAAGGTTAAAAATATCCCATCGCATAATTTTATTTACCGATACTTTGTTTTCTTCATAATAAGCCCATACTTTCTCATTTCCTCCAACGCCACTAGCTTCTAAATGACTAAAGTATTTCTTCATTAAGTTTTTTAACTCTTCTGTTTTATACTCTCTTATATGCCAAGGGTTTCTGCTTAAAGAATACGCTTTGTTTACGGTAGTCAATAATATTTTTCCACCTGGCTTTAAAACTCTATTAGCTTCTTTTAGAAATTTATGGTCGTCTTGAATATGTTCAATTACTTGAAAAGTAACGATAAAATCAAAGGTATTGTCTTCAAATTCAGTTAGATAAGGAAGGTTTACTGTATTGAAATAGTGATTAGGATATTTTTCCTTTAGCGCATTTATAAGAGGTTCATTTTTATCAAGTCCTGTGAAATGATCACAGGAATCGATGAGTTTCTCAACTCCACGTCCCCAGCCACAGCCCAATTCTAATACTTTTCCTTTAATAATTTTAGCTGCCATTTCATACGGAAAATACAATCGTTGATGCACAGGATTATCGGATAATATTTCAGCACTCGTGATTTCTGTGGTCGCGTATTTCATTTTTTTATTGCCCGTTTTAAAATTAAATAGTAAAAATAGTAATCAGCCAATGGAAATTATTTTGGTCTGCTTCTGAATTTGCAACACAAATTTGGGAAAGAATATTGTTATTTTTTGTTTTTAAGACATTTAAATTGGTAATATTTTATTACTTCAGCCATTTCTGATCTTATCTAAGCCTATAATTTAGAAAATTTAGTATTGGTTTGTGGGTTTTAAATTTAATTTGGCCCATTACATTATTTTAATATTAATGATTAAAAATGCTTTTTAAAGAATCACTTTTTTACCTAGTTTTAAGTTTATTTGGGGAAAATAATTCGCCAAAATATATAGGAAGATATTTTAGTCAAAAAAATAATTCTAAATTTTATATGCTTTAATTATTTAATTTTCATCTTTGTTTTAAAATATAAATAGCATTAGTTGGATATATATTCGAATACAAATTTTATCAAAAAAAAAGCAAAAGAGCTAGGATTTGATTTTTGTGGGATTTCTAAAGCTGAGTTTCTTGAACACGAGGCCCCTCTTTTGGAAAAATGGCTTAAAAGTAATTATAATGGTAAGATGGCTTATATGGCAAACCATTTTGATAAAAGACTTGACCCAAGGTTATTAGTTGAAGGAGCCAAATCTGTAATCACAGTAATTTTAAATTATTATCCAAAAGAAAAGTGATCCGAAAAAAAAGAAGATATAAAGATCTCAAAATATGCATATGGCATTGATTACCATTTTGTTTTAAAAGAAAAACTAAAGCTTCTGTTTGATGAAATAAAAATTGAAATTGGTGATATAAACGGTCGCGTTTTTGTAGATTCTGCACCTGTTATGGATAAAATATGGGGGAAAAAAGCTGGTTTAGGTTGGGTAGGAAAACATACTAACTTGATAAATAGAGAAATAGGAAGCTTTTTTTTTATTGGAGAAATTATCTCTGACTTAGACCTTATTGCCGATGGCCCAATTAAAGATTATTGTGGCACTTGTACCGCTTGCATAGACGCATGCCCTACGGATGCAATCGTGGACGCTTATCAAGTAGATGGGAGTAAATGTATTAGCTACCTTACCATTGAAT
>JANNWE010000279.1:0-4646 GCA_031414675.1 Cytophagaceae bacterium | reverse complement strand
CATTAATTCTTTGATATCATTAATTATTTTATCTGCCAAATTTATAGATTTAGTTTCAAATTCTGTTTCTGCATAAATCCTTATGATAGCTTCAGTATTTGATTTTCTTAAATGCACCCATTCTTTATCGAAATAAATTTTGACTCCATCACGGGTGTCAATCTCATATTTTACGTATTTCTTCTGAATTTTTAAAAGAATATCATCAACATCGATAGAATCGTTTAACTCTATTTTCTTTTTTGCAATGAAATATGCGGGATATCTCTTTCTTAAAAATCCGGCTGATTTACCAAATTTAGCCAAATGAGTTAAAAAAAGAGCAATTCCAACTAAAGCATCACGTCCATAATGAAGCTCCGGATAGATTATTCCACCATTTCCTTCACCTCCTATTATAGATTTATGTTCTTTCATTTTTTCTACTACATTCACTTCTCCTACGGCAGCTGAAAAATATTCTCCTCCATGGTTAATGGTAATATCCTTCAAAGCCATCGTAGAAGAAAGGTTTGAAACCGTAGTTTGTTTCGACTTTTTATTGATGCTTAAGATATAATCTGCAACGGCCACCAAAGTAAATTCTTCACCAAAAGGCTCCCCGTTTTCACAAATAAATGCTAGCCTATCCACATCAGGGTCTACTACAATACCTAAATCAAAATCTCCTTTTTCCATTTCGCTTGAAATGTCCCTAAGGTTTTCTGGTAAAGGTTCTGGATTATGCGCAAAAATTCCCGTTGGTTCACAATGAAGTTCTTTTATTATTTCAACACCAAGAGCCTTTAAAAGCATTGGAACGGCAACTCCACCAGAAGAATTTACAGCATCAACAACAATTTTAAAATTAGCATTTTTTATAATTTCCTTATTTACAGCAGGCAGAGCTAAAATACTGTCAATATGAATTTGCAAATACGTGTCATTTTTTGAATATTTTCCTAAATGTTTTACATCAGAAAACTCAAAATCTTCTCTCTCTACTATTTCTAAAAGTTCCTCGCCTTCATTTGCAGAAATAAATTCGCCTTTTTCATTCAATAATTTAAGTGCGTTCCACTGAATAGGATTATGGCTTGCTGTAAGAATAATTCCACCTGCAGCATTTTCCAAAGGAACCGCTATTTCAACCGTAGGAGTTGTGGAAAGGCCTAAATCAACAACATCGAAACCCATTCCAATTAAAGTAGAAGAAACTAAATCGGACACCATTTGTCCGGAAGGCCTTGCATCTCTTCCAATAATTATTTTCTTATTTGTCAATGATTTTTTCAAAAGCATCATTGCATAACCAGCTGTAAATTTAACAATGTCTAATGGACTTAAGCTTTCGCTAGATCTACCTCCAATAGTTCCTCTAATTCCCGAAATGGACTTAATTAATGTCACCTTTATAAGTTTAATGAATAATAAAATTACTTAAATTATTAAGTAATCAATCCTAATTATTTTAGCAATCGATAAAATTGCAAAAAAAATGAAACTCGAATTAAAAAAACGCTATTAAATTTTTTAAAAGAAATAGTTTTTAGGATGCTACTTCAATAATTTTAACTTTAGTTTTTAACTCTGAAACAACATTTTTGGGGCCTCTAAAAGTTCCTCTAACTGGATTTAGCCCAATAGATTCTACAGAGGCTGCTAAGGCTATATAGTTTTCGTTTACAACTCTACCTTCCGTTGGGTCAAACCCTCTCCAACCTCCACCAGGCAGCAATACTTCAACCCAGGCGTGTAGTTCGTGTTCATGTAACTCACTTCCAAACAAATACCCACTTACAAACCTAGCCACTAAGCCTTTTGCAGCACATAAATCCATCATCAACACACAGAAATCTCTACACGTCCCAAATTTTGAATTTATAGTATATAAAGATGTATTAGCCTCTCCCATTTCCCTACTTAGGTAACTAAATTCCTTATTGATTCTCGTAACAATCTCCATCAAAAAATTTAGTGTTACATAATTGGCCGCCTTGGCTATTTCTTCAGCATATGAAACAATCTCCTCAGACAAGTGCTTATTTTTTAAGAAAAAATCTGCGTTTATCCCTAACTTCCCTTTGTATTGAAATGGTATTTTTGAAGTTTCAAAAGGATAAAATACAAAGTTTAATGGACTAAACTCTTCTGTCTCAATTCTGATTTTTGAAGAAACAATTAATCTATCAGTGGTGGAATTAAAAAAGCAAACATGCTGAATATTGCTTTCTTGATCTATATTCTTCACCATTACATTTGGCTTAGGATAAACTTCTATGCTTTGTGAAATTACTTTTTGGTAAGGATTAGGCTTTGGACTAAGATAGAGGTAATGAGGATTTAAGCCAACTAAGTCAGAGTAAGAATATGCTAGAACGTGTTCTATTTCTAAAATCATATTTATCTTTTTCTTAATAATGGATCTATCCAATCATTAGAAAGTTTTTGGACGGATGCATTCAAAAGAGCATTCCATTGATAAGAAATGTGTTCTAAATCTGATTTTTCAAAAGTATGTTCCACTATCTTAAATGAATTTTTTTCATACATTAAAACGTCTAATGGAAAATCAACATCATTTGCACTTACTCTCGTAGAATCAAATGCTAAAAACCCGAGTTTTATCACTTCTTCAAAAGGCGTATTATATTTTATATTTCTATGTAAAATAGGCTTTCCATATCCGGAATTACCGATAATAATAAATTGAGAACCTTGGGTTACTTCAATCCAATTACCTTCTGGATACAATAGAAACAATTTGTGTTCAGAATCATTTTCAAGTTGACCTCCAACAATTGCCGATAAATTGAATTTTAAACCTGCACTTTGCAATTGCTCTTTATCCTCATCTGCTACGCGTTTAACCATATTTCCAAATGAATTTACGGCTTTGTATAATTTATCAAAAGTGCTATCTTGGCTTTCTAAAACTTCCTGAAAATAGGTAATGGCTTTGTCCCTAACTGAACGCAAGCCAGAAGTCATAATAAAAAGAGAGTGATTTTTTATTTGATGTGTGAATACTTTTTTTTCACTTGAAACTTCACTGCCGGAAGTTATTCTTCTATCTGCAATTCCAATAATTCCTTGTGCAGTTTTTACCCCTAAACAAAAGGTCATTTTATAGATTCATTAATTTAAACAAAATTAAACATTTTTTTGCATCTTTTCACCCTATTTCGCTTCTAAATCGAAATAGACTTTGAAAATTTCTGAATCAATTTCATTATTTTTAGTTTGAAAAGTATTTAAATATTTGTGCAATCCACCTTTTACAATTTCATCAGTCTCCGTAAAATCTATTTCATGTTTTAGCTGACTTATTGCCTTTTCTGCTAAATTGGAATAACTATCTTGTGGCCTTACCCCCCCTATTCTATATAGAGAATATTCTGCTTTTTTTATGCTAAAACAGATGGCCCTAGGGAAATCTCTATCTTTTATTAAAAACTCAATTATACTTTCAGGATTCAAACTTTTATATTGTTGTCGATACATGTTAAAAGCACTCACTGACTTTAATACAGCAGACCAAACCAACAAATCTTGTGGATTAGAAATTTTAATATCTGATTTAACCTTGAAATTAAAATAACCAATATCCAAGAATCTAGAAGTTTTATCAGCTCTTTCAATAAATCTACCTAAACTTGCAAAGTAATAGGCTTCATTTCTTGTTAATGTAGCTTCTATCATGCCTGTGAATAACTGACATTCTTCCTTTATATTTTCATAAAATTGATCTGCATTATCTATTTCTCGATTGCTTTTTGATGCGGAAGTTTTGAAATTTAAGTAAAACCCATTTAAATGCTCCCAAATTTCTTTGGGAAGAGTTTCTCTTATTGTTCGAGCATTCTCTCGAGCAAAGCTTAAGGCATTAAATATGGAATTTGGATTTAAAACGTCGAAAGTTATGAAGTCTATGATTCTTTCTTTGTCTTCTTGATTATAATGTTGCAAATAGGTTTCCTTATCTCCGGTGGCTTCTAACAAGGAAGACCAATTTTCAGATAAAACGCCGGGCAAATCATAAGAAAGATTGATGTTTGCACTCACAAGTCGTGCATAATTTTCGACTCTTTCTATATAACGGCTCATCCAATAGACAGAATTGGCAACTCTACTTAACATTTTCTTTGGTTTGTTTAATTATTCAAATATAAACAGTAAGAAATCCAAAACAAGGGTTTCTATATAAAAAAGTAGCCTATCCTTAAATATTTATATATTTACACTCTCCCTCCATAGCTTTCATTTCCAAAAAAAACTATCCGAATCAGGAACTTTATTTTAAAGCAAAAAGAGATATTCCCAAAATATAAGGGAATATCTCTTTTACTTTATTCTTGGAATTTTTATGCCGATTTTAATGCTTCTGCACCTCCAACTATTTCTAAAATTTCTTTGGTAATGGCGGCTTGACGCGAACGATTATATTCTATTTTTAAGTCTTTTAACAAATCTCCACCATTTTCAGTTGCTTTGTCCATAGCAGTCATTCTTGCCCCGTGCTCTGAGGCATTCGAATCTAAAACTGCTTTAAACAATTGCAATTTTATAGATTTTGGAATAAGCTCAAGAATAATTTCTTCTTCAGAAGGCTCAAAAATATAGTCAATACTAGCAACAGTCTCTTCTTTTGCATCTTTTACTAAAGG
>JANNWE010000278.1:0-1642 GCA_031414675.1 Cytophagaceae bacterium | reverse complement strand
GAAATCTAATTATTGGCTATTAAATTATAGTTCTGATTTTCCAGAATTTCAAGTAAAAAGTTTGGGATTAGGTCAAAACAAAGGTTTAGATTTTGCTTTAGAAAAACAGTTTTCTAATTCATATTATTTTTTAGCCACGGTTTCTTTTTTAGATTCAAAATTTAAAGCAAATGATGGGCTTTGGCACAACAGCAGATTTAATACAAGATATTCTTCCAGCTTTACTTTTGGAAAAGAATTTCCTTTTAAAAATGGCAATATTTTACAAATAGGGGGGAGGTATTTATTTGCAGGAGGGTTTAGATATACGCTTTTTGATCCCATTAAATCTAAAGAAAAGGGCTTTTATGTTGCAGACCAAACCAAAGAAAACGAGGGTCAAGTTGCTCCTTTTCAACGACTGGATACAAGGATATCGTACCGATTTAATGGAAGAAAAACTGCTGGAAATATTAGTTTGGATTTTCAAAATGCCACTAATAGATTAAACCCAACCAATATTGCATATAATGCTACAACCAATTCTATCTACACCGAATATCGTGGAAGTGGTTTTATACCTGTTTTAAGTTTTCAATTCGATTTTTAGATTTTTTAGATTATTTTTGGCAAAACCTTAAAGAAAATGGATGTTTTTTTTACAATTCTAACAGAAATAAAACGATTTTTAGGAATTGGACCTGCTCTAGAAATTATTCAAACAGGTAATTATGATAAATTATTAACGTATGAAGGTATAAAATCTATTCTAGGTTCTATGATACCTTTCTTGTTAATTTTTGAATTTATTTCAGGATTAATTTATAAAAATCCACAAACCAAAGTATATAAAATAAATTTTCTAATTTATGTTTTAAACCGCTTTATTTCCCGCTTCATTTCTATTGGGGTTATTGCTTTTGTAATAGCAAATTTTCAAAAGTATGCATTTTTTCAAACTACCTTTACTTGGTATTGGCTCATTTATGGTTATATAGTTTGGGAATTTTCCCATTTTATTTACCATTTTTTAGGGCATAAAGTTCGGTTGTTTTGGTGCTTGCATTCTACACACCATGCACCAGAAAATATGAATCTTTCCGTAACCTATGCTCATTTTTTCTTAGAGGGGCCGTACGCTGATGCTATTCGAGGTTCAATTTGCATTTTGGCAGGAATCCACCCTACACTTTTATTCTTTATTATGTTTATAGATGGTACTTGGGGTGCGTTTATTCATGTAGGTGAAAACCTCATAAAAGACGGAAGATTGGGTTTGCACAAAATCCTATTTTTGGGAAAATTCATTCTTTCGCCAACCGACCACAGAGTTCATCACGCCAGGAATCCATTGTATATGGATACCAACTATTGCAATTTGTTGAATATCTGGGACAGAGTATTCGGCACCTATCAGCCTGTAAATGAGGATATACAAATAGAATATGGAATTACACGAGAAATAAATTCAGGAAATATTTTTGATGTTTATTTTGGTGAAATTTGGGCATTGGTAAAAGATATTATAGCTGCCCCAAATCTAAAATCTATGTTTTTATATTTGGTTATGCCTCCAGGTTGGTCTCCAACAGGAAACCACCAAACCGCAGATGTGGTAAGAAAAGAATATCTTGAGCAAGAAAAAAATAAACGCATATTTTAA
>JANNWE010000277.1:0-9620 GCA_031414675.1 Cytophagaceae bacterium | reverse complement strand
GTATTGGAAACAATGGGCTCTTTTAACTTAAAAGCAGTAAGATTGTCTTGTTTACCTCGAGATAAATTTATCTCCACCTCGGCTTCGTTTCGTGCGTTTAAATTATAAACTGGACTACTGAATGCGCTCCTTAAATTGGAAACTTCTTCCACAGTGCCATACATATCTGTTAAATAGGCTATTTCTCCAGAATAAGAAACATTTAGATCTTCGACTTCAGGTAAATAGGCTTGATAAGCCTGTTTTGCTAGTCTTTCATAATCATCATAAAGAATCCAAAAAAATCCATCATCGCCCCATCTTTTACCTCTGCTATTGACTGCTTTAAAAGCGCCTTTAAAAATTCCATTTTGTACAAATTTTTTATCATTGTATCCTACTACACATACTGCATGACCCTCAATTACATCCGAGTTGTTTGGTTTCCATAAGGCGAATTCTTTGTCTTCAAATCCAAAGAATGCCTTTATTTTATGCCAAACCCAACTCAATCGACCTAATTTTTTTAAGTTTACAGATATTTGTAGACCTACTACCAATGGGCTATTTTCTGACAAAACTTTTTTGGTTGAATTTACTTTACTCTCGTTATCATCTATAAGATCGAAAAGACGAGTATAATCTAAAATTCTAGATTTTGGATCCACTAATTTCTTAGAATTAGGCCTACAATCAATAAAAGATTGCTCAGAAAATTTTAAAGTGCCTTGCGTCTTTAACATTTCCAAAGCGTGCTCAAAATACGTGTCGCCTTTGCAATTTTTATTTAAGGCGTCTGGTTTAATTAAATTATAGATATAGGAAGGCGAATAGCGAAGGGCATCTATTTTTCTTTTATTGGTTACATTTCTTTTTATTGCTTCGAGCATTGTGCGTAGATAATAAGTTGTTGAAACTGGCACGCAAATATCGTATTCTTCTTGATCGATTACGCTAGGAACATATTTGCTCAAATCTACTTTCTTGGGAAGTTTTGATAGTGTTAAAGAGTCTGGGTTAATTTTTTTTGGAATGCTACCATAAGTACTGGAATTTACTATCAAACCTTGACTGAACGTGGTGATAGAGCTAAATAAAATGCTAAAAAAACAAATGAACTTCATGCTAATTTTCTACTATTAAAACTGATATTACTTTACTGAAATTTTGATTTCTTTTCACCCTTTCCATTGGTAGTTCTACTTTAATAACTTTTGATTTTGCAAGTTCTGAAAGATAATCTATCAAGCTAATTTTAACATTTTTTTGAATTGAGGTAGAAGAAAAATTACTTTTTTTCACTTCAATTACTGCGTTTTTTTCAAACCCTTCTATAATTCTATTTTTTATGAGCGTTTTCAGATTTAGGTCTTTTGCACTTATGTAGTCATTGAAAAGGCTTTCCATTTCATTAGAAGTAAGAATGCCTTTAGGCAAAAAAAAGATTTCGTTTGGTTGAGCATTTGGACATTTTGTTTCGTTTTTATTTATTTCAAAACCAGTTGTCCGTGTGTTTGGGATTAATAGATTATCAATTTTTAAATTATCAATTTTTTGAATTTCATTAATATCCGTTATGGTGGATAAACTTTTATAAAAAGAAGCGGTATAATCAAGTTTTGAACTTGTAGATGATTTAACACCTTGTGCGATTGAAACTTGCCCACAAGTGGAAAAAAACAATTTTCGAATAATAAGATCATTAAAATTTTCTACTTTTTCAATTCCACGGTCTTTTTCAATATAAATCGGAATAGTAATTAAGCTATCTAAATACAAATTTAATGGGTCATTTTCAGAAAGAACATTTCTTAGCTTATATAGGCTATCAATAACGCAATCGAAGTTTCTACGGGTTTCTATGATGGATTTTGAATTTACTGATGGTAATGATTCATACCTACTTTGCAGTGTTTTTTTTTCATTAGGAAAACCTATTTTGGGATATTCCGAAAGCCTTTTTAATTGCATAGTTATACGCTCGCCTCGAACCCCAAAATCAGTAGAGTCTTTTATTATATTATTTAATTCATTAAACAAAACTTCTTTTGTGTTTAGAAAATAGTTTTTATCTTCTGAACTAAGTTTTGAAAATACCCGCATTTGTTTTTCGTAATCTTCTTTTTCAAAATCATTAATTCCTAGCGATATGGCTGTAGAATCATCGGTCATTGTAATATCTAATGAATTTTCAGCCCCTCTGCTTTTTGGGAAACTTTCATAACAATCGGCCATAAGTAATTTTAAACGACCTTTTTTAGTATTCAATTGATTTTTTATTTCTTGTAATTCTATTTTTTTATCTTTATTTCTGAATTCCAAAGAAGGATTTTTGTCTGCAGGATTACTATATACACCGCGACCTATATAATAAAAAACCAAGATGTCGTTTTCGTTTATTTTTAGCAGGGAGTCTTTTAAGTAGCTTGAAACTATAGAAGGCTCGAATTGGGATCGGGTCCAACTTTTATATATTAAGTCATAGCCAAGCGACTTTTTTATTTGATTAAAAGATTGGGCTATTTTTTGAATTTTTCCAAAAGTGCTTACTCCATAGGTGGCATCTACTACATCGGTAGCCAACATAACCAAAATTTTGGGCTTGGGTTGAGCAAAAACTGTAAAATTTAATAGTAGACTAAAAACGAATATATATTTCATGTAATGGTTTTCTCTGTATTTTAGTATTATTAGATAAAATATTTTGAAATTGTTTGCATTAATAATAATTGGTCATTTATTATTCATTATCCTTATTTCCGTTTCATAAAAATAAACTCCCCTCCATCATCTCCAACTCCTTGAATTACTCCATAAAGAGGAGTAGTATCAGAATTATTCATTACTGATTCATTAAAACTGAAAAATAATTTATTTGAAGGAAGAAAATCATCCTTATTTTCGGAAAGTTTTTTTACCAAGGACTTCAAAAATTCACTATTGTCAGGAACAGGTTTCAAATTTCCGCTAGTCATGGCTTTTTTACTAGTAAGTTCATAAAGTTTTTTAACAGATTTATCAGCATTTGCAAAAGCATCCCTAGTTTTAGTTTTAAAAATACCTCCACTAAAACATGCATCTGTAATCAAAAGCGTATGTTTTGAGTCTATGGCTTTTACATAGTCTATTAAAGTACTGTTGGGAATCCATCTGGATTTGTTTATCTCTTTGGCATCAATTGGTAGCCAAAAACCTCTTTCGGCTTTCAAATCCCAATACCCATGCCCAGCATAAAAAATTAAGAAATTATCTTCAGGCTTTACAGTACTTTGAAAATAATCAAAAGCCGCTGTAATTTGTTCGTGGGTGCCATTTTCTAAAAATTTTACATCAGGCAGTTCAAAATTATAATTCGAAATTAAAACGTTAAATAAATTTTTAGCATCAGATATCGGTTTATCGAGATCCACTAATGCAGGGTCTTCATAATCGTTATTCCCAATTATGAGAGCATAATATTTGCCAGGTTTTTCTAATTCTGATGAGGAACTTTCTATTTCTTTTATTCCTCGATTAGTAAGAATATTATCTTTTTTAGGTTCACTATCCATTGGTAATTCCATCATTTTGCCTTTGATTTCATTAATTGCGTCTAATCGAGTTTTATTAACTAGAATCAAAGAATCCATAGCAGGTACAGTGAATAAATTTTGAAGCCCAAGGGTGTTATCTTCTAATTCGAAGAGGGCTTTTATTTCATTTGTATTTAAAATTCTATTATAAATCTTAATATCATCCATGAGGGCATTGGCCCAAATAACTTCTGGGATATTCCCATTCATTTTTTTGCCTTTTCCTACATACAAATCAATTGCTGATATAGTAGGCTTTTCTCTATATTCAGGGGGATTCTGCCCCCCTAATTCATCTAAATAGAAGCCTAATTCTAATTCCCCTTGATTTGATAACTGATAATTAATCACAACATGATGCCATTTTTTTAATTTCGGAACTAATCCAAATTGGAAAAGAGGATAATCAGCTTGGTTATTGAAAATGACAAAGCCAGAAGTATCTATTCCGACAAAGGCCCCATTTTTCGAGAAATTGGCAGATTTAGAGAGTATTGGAAAAAGGCCTTTTGGACCAAAGTCTTCAATGTAAATCCATGCAGAAATTGCAAATGCATTTGTTTTATTTAAAGAATTAATAGAGCTGGAGTTTTTAGCAGAAAATGCATCAGAAATACCATTAAATCTAATAGCACCATTTGGATTCCCGAACCTATCACTCACAAAAGTAGGAGTTCCTTCTGCCAAGCCGTGATTGCTATTTCCGCTTATGTCGAATGGTTTTCCATGAAATATTGGAAAGTCGGCAATTAAGCCTTTTTTTAAATCAACAGTTTGAGCGAGGCTAGAAAAATTTAGTAAGAGTAAGAATGTAAATAATCGATTCATGGCTTAAATAGTTAAGGGATAATAAAAATAATAATTTTTTTTTAAATTGTTAAAAAAACAAGTACTTTGTTTTTAGTTTAAATTTACAATTGAATGGTTTATCATATAATAAAAAAAGAATATTGGAAAAAATTTGAAAATTCAAATACCTATTTTCCTGCAGAATACGAAAATGAAGGGTTTATTCATTTTTCAACAAAAGACCAAGTTGCTGGAGTTTTGGAAAGGTATTATGTGAATGAAGAAGATTTAGTGTTGTTAAGCATTAATGAAAACTTGCTAAGTGCTGAAATGAAATTTGAAAAAGCTTCAAATGGTGAATTGTTCCCGCATCTTTATGGGCATTTAAATCAAAGTGCCATTTTAACCAAAATTTTTGGTAATCAAAAAACTCTTCTTGAAAGTTTAGGTTGACTTTTGATTTTCAGTATTCATATCTAAACCAATACTAGCCAATAGTAATGAGGCATTAAAACTAGTACAAATGCCTTCTTTTATGAGATAATCAAAATTTAAGTCGCCGTTTTCTGAGGAATATTCAAAATAAAAGTTTTTAACTTTACTTGGATATTTTTTTGAAATATCGGTCAATCTTAAATCATGTGTGGCTACTAAAGTTGGGGCTTTACAATTAACAAGTTTTTCTAAAAGGGCTATGGAACCTACCATTTTGTCTTCTGAATTGGTACCTCTCAACATTTCGTCAATTAAAAACAAATGCTTTTTTTTAGAATCCAAGGCCAATAAAACTAGTTTAATTCTCTCTATTTCAGCTTTAAAAGTGGATGCATTTTGATTTAGCGAATCGGTGATTCTCATATAACATACAGGGCTCAAACCCATAAAACATTCCATTTTAGTGGCAAATACGGGAGAACCTAAATTTCCTAGAATCAAATTAATGCCTAAAGTACGAAGAAACGTACTTTTTCCGGACATGTTGGAACCTGTAATAAGATTCAATAAATTATTAGCATTTAATTCAAAGTCATTACAAACGGTTTTGTGTCCCCGTATTAATGGATGACCTACTTGAGTAAAATTTAACAGTCGGTTTTCATCTTTATGATAAACCGGAAATGTCCAATTGGGTTGATTAAAATGCAAAGTTGCCAAACTTCCGAAGTATTCAAACTGTGCAATTGTGTTAAAAATTCTTTTGAAAAAATCAGGATTCTTTTTTATCCATTCCCCCAAATTAATGGTTTCTATAGGCTCAAAAGGTTTAAAGATGGTTAGAAAAATTGCCGCAAGCATATTTTTTCTAGTGTCTAATTTTTTAATAATATTTGCAAAATCTTTTATTGGGTTTTTTGATTTTAAACTAGAACTAGGGAAAAAAAGTAAAGCTTCTTTTAAAGCTTTTGATTCAAATTGTTGATTAGCAATAAGTTCGGCAGCTTGAGCATAACTGTTTAGTGCTCTTCCAGAAACTTCTACGCTTTCAAGATATGCTTCTGTGGTTTTTTTATTTAAAGCACCTAAGTAGAAATTAATTAGAAAAACTCCAAAAATAATATATCCTAAATTTTCTATAAACCAATAAGCGCCAATTCCAACTATTAGAAGCCAGATGAGTGGGAGTAATTTTCCATACCATTTCAAAAAGCTACCAAAAATTAATTTTGGAGGCATTTGTAGCGTATTCATTTGTTCGGAGAATGCTGTTTCTGAATACTTAACTCTAAATAGAGAAGCTTGAAATTTTAAACGCCACTCCGTATTTTGCACTAGTTCTTTTACAGCATTTTGTCTTTCTATTAGTTGTTCTTCTTTTTGATCAATAGTTAGCATGTGGTAGGACAAAAGGTCATTTCCTTTTTTGGTTTTTGCTCGATTAATAAGCTGGAAAACGGAACCTTCACCAAACAAGTCAAGGTCGTCGCTAAACGGATGTTGACTATTCGAATATTCTTTACCATTTTCATAGTCATTCGATAAGTGATTTTTTAAAACTGATAATTCATTTTTTGAAACCAATTGCTCGTTTATATTTAAAGCTAATTCGTTTTCAATGGTTTCATGAAATTTGACTAAATAATAAAATCCGAGTAAAAACAAAATGATTAGGGATGAACCTAATAGGAAATGAAACTGAAAAGCATTTACGATGACAATCAATCCAAAGACCAAAAGACTTAAGCGAAGGGTGGAAATTCTTTTATATTTATTGTCTAAAAGATTTTGTTGTGTTTTGAGTTGAGTTATATGGTTTTGATAAAATTGATTCATTTAAATGGTGCCGTTCTTAGCGAGAAGATTGATTGTTTTTGTGTTAACATAGCAAAATTAAGATTAGTTTATAGTTTTTCTGTTCCAATCGCTTAATTTTGTTTTATGTCCTCTTTCTTTGAAACAAAAATAGATTTAATACCAGGTCTTGGCTCCACTAAAGCCGAACTTTTAAATAAAGAGTTGCGGATTTTTACTTTTGGTGAATTATTGGAGCACTATCCATTTAGGTATGAAGACCGTAGTCAGTTTCTGAAAACAAATGAGCTCTCAGAAGAGTTGCTTGGGGCCCAAATAATAGGAAGAATTACACAGTTAGAGGTTTTGGGAGAAGGTCATAAACAACGCTTGGTAGCTTCTTTTCAAGACTCCACGGGAATTATAGATTTAATTTGGTTTCAAGGAGTCACGTGGTTTCAGAAATCGCTAAGATTAAATGTGGAATACGTTATTTATGGAAAGCCTGTTTGGTTTGGTGGTAGATATTCAATTACTCATCCAGAAATAGATTTTCTTAGCCCCCAGAAACTATTGACTGGTCATTTTCAACCTGTCTATTCTCTTACCGAAAAGCTTAGAAAAAGATATATTGATAACAAAACTATTAATAGTTGGATTAGGAAGCTTTTGGATATTTCAGAACCTTATTTCAACGAAACGCTACCTCAAAGTCTAATAGCTAAATATCGATTGATTTCAAAAAAAACTGCTTTGCGGTTTTTGCATATCCCGAGCAATTTTAATGAACTTTTTCAAGCTCAAAGGCGCCTAAAATACGAAGAGCTTTTCTATAATCAGCTCAAACTTTTAAAGCTAAATTATGTTAGAAAACATGAATATGCTGGGCAAATTTTCAACAAAACCAAGTTAATTACTGATTTTTACAGCCATCATCTTCCGTTTGAGCTTACCGGTGCTCAGAAACGAGTGATTCGAGAACTATTTACTGACTTGAAATCAGGGAAACAAATGAATCGTCTCATTCAAGGAGATGTTGGAAGTGGAAAAACTATTGTTGCTTTTATTACAATGCTGATGGCTATTGATGGAAATGCTCAAGCATGCATGATGGCTCCAACTGAGATTTTAGCTAGGCAACATTTCATAAATTTGAAACGTTTTGGCGACTCCATTGGGATTCGAGTAGAAGTTTTGACAGGTTCTAGCAAAAAGAAAGAGAGGGAAATTATACATGAAGGGCTAATAAATGGCGATATACATATTATTGTAGGAACCCACGCACTGTTAGAAGATTTAGTAAAATTTAATAATTTGGGCATTTGTGTTATAGATGAGCAGCACCGTTTCGGTGTGGCTCAAAGAGCTAAACTTTGGGAGAAAAATAAGCATATTCACCCACACATAATGGTTATGACAGCCACACCGATTCCCCGTACGCTTGCCATGACACTTTTTGGAGATTTGGATATTTCAGAAATAGATGAAATGCCTCCAGGCAGAAGACCTATAAAAACGATCCATCGATATGACGCAAATAGATTGAGTGTTTTTCAATTTATGAAAGATGAAATAGCAAAGGGAAGGCAGATTTACGTGGTTTATCCTTTAATAGAAGAATCAGAAAAACTTGACTTAAAAAATTTAATGGACGGCTACGAGTCAATAAACAGAGCTTTTCCTAATGAGGCCATAAGTATTTTACATGGCAAAATGAAATCCAAGGATAAAAATTTTGAAATGGATCGGTTTAAAAAAGGACAAACTCAGATTATGATAGCCACCACAGTAATTGAAGTAGGGGTAGACGTTCCTAATGCGAGTGTAATGGTAATTGAAAATTCAGAGCGGTTTGGTTTATCTCAGCTTCATCAGTTGCGTGGCAGAGTAGGAAGAGGAGCTGAACAGTCATTTTGTATACTTATGACTAGCTATAAATTGTCTGCAGATACAAGAAAGCGATTAGAAACCATGGTTGCCACGGAGAATGGTTTTGATATTTCTAAAGTAGATTTGGAATTACGCGGGCCCGGTGACATGGCCGGTACACAGCAAAGTGGCTTAATAGATTTGAAAATTGCAAATTTAGCCAAAGATGAAGAGATTTTGAAGTTTGCTAGAGCCGATGCTATGACAATTTTAGAAACAGATCCTACCTTCAAGTTAGTAGAGCATTTACCTATTAAAATGCATACTGCGAAGATTAAGAATATAGAATTGAGTTGGAGCAGAATTAGCTAATAGTATTAACTATTACTGCTAATATTTTCAGATTAATTATTTATCTAAAAATTGCATTACTGTTTTTCAAATTCTTATAAAATTATCTATATTTACTAAATTGAAAATTCAACCTAAATAAATGAAAAAATCAGCTATTAATCGTCGTAATTTTTTAAAAGGGGCTGCAGCCACTTTGGCTTTTAGTCATTTTAACTCCATGGCAATGGAAGGTTTAGACCCAACCAAAACCTATAAAGTGGGTTTGATTGGCACAGGATGGTATGGCAAAAGCGATTTATTTAGGCTTATTCAAGTGGCAAATGTGGAGGTTTTGGCACTTTGTGATGTAGATAAAAATATTTTAAATGCCGCTGCAGATTTAGTTAGTAAAAGGCAAAAGTCAGGCAAACGACCTACTGTGTATGGCGATTACAAAAAAATGTTAGCCGAAAACCAAATGGACATAGTTCTTATCGGCACCCCAGATCATTGGCATGCTTTACAGATGATAGACGCAGTAAAAGCTGGCGCACACGTTTATGTACAAAAGCCTATAAGTGTTGATGTGATGGAAGGAGAAGCAATGGTAGCTGCAGCCAGAAAATATAATAAAGTAGTACAAGTAGGTACGCAGAGAAAAAGCACTCCTCATTTGATAGAAGCTAAGAAAAAGTTTGTTGATTCTGGTTTATTAGGTAAAATTAAGCATGTAGAAATGTGCTGTTATTTTCATATGAGAAACAATGGGAACCCACCGACTGAACCTGTTCCAGCTTTTTTTGATTATGAAATGTGGACAGGCCCAGCACCTCTGAGGCCATATGATGG
>JANNWE010000276.1:0-4881 GCA_031414675.1 Cytophagaceae bacterium | reverse complement strand
GTGCCTCAGCCCTATCGCTTCAGTCATTTTTGGGTAGAATAAATTATACTTTTAACGAAAAATACCTATTTGAAGCAAACGCAAGAATGGATGGAACCTCTCGATTGCCCACTTCGCAACAGTATCCTATATTTCCATCGGCATCGGCAGGATGGATTCTATCCAATGAATCCTTCTTTAAAAGGTTTACTAATGTAATTGAATTTTTAAAATTGAGAGCCAGTTGGGGACAATTAGGTAGCCAAGAAATTGGGAACTATTCGTTCTCCCAAAACTATGCATTAGGCCAAAACTATCTGTTCAACAATGTTTTAACACAAGGGGCTGCCATTAATTCCCTTTCCAATAACAACATTCAGTGGGAAACAACCACTCAAACTAATATTGGAATTGATGTAGAATTACCCAACCGAAAATTGAGAATTGAGGCTGATATTTTTGACAAAAATACTTCAAATATTTTAGTTAATTTGCCAATACCTGCCACGCTTGGTGGCCTTGGAGCACCCAATCAAAATGCTGGAATTGTAAACAACAAAGGTTTTGAATTATTGGTAAGCCATGCAAATAAAATTGGAGGTTTAGAATTTGACGTTTCTCTAAATGGAGCCGTGATTTCTAATACTATAAAGAGCACTGCTGGTAGAGAAAACTGGATCAATGGAAACACCATAAATCAAGTGGGTAACCCAATAAGTTCCTATTATGGCTACATGGCAGAAGGTCTATTTAGAACCCAAGAGGAAATTACGGCTTCGCCAAAACAATTTGGTTCCACTCCTAGAATAGGCGACATTAGATATAAAGACGTGGATGGGAATGGTGACATTACCTCCTTTGATAGAGTAATAATTGGCAATCCATTCCCTAAATTAACGTATGGTTTCAATTTAGGACTAAAATATGCCGGATTTGATTTAACCTCGTTTTTTCAAGGAGTTTCGGGCATAAACAGATACTACGATGACCCAGCGGCTATGGGGGTTCGCTCTCAAAAACTCCAAGTTTGGAACGACCGTTGGACTGTGACAAATCCCAATGGAAATTTGCCTAGGTGGGGTAACACCACAAATAATAATCCATATTCTACATTTAGACTCCAAGATGCCTCCTACTTAAGGCTAAAAAATCTTGAAATTGGATATACCTTACCTAAAAAAATATTAAAGTCTGCAGGTATTTCTAATCTAAGAATCTATTTCAATGGAATAAATCTAAAAACATTTAGTGTTAACAAAGATTATGATGTGGAAAAATCGGATGACGATAGTAGAAGCCTCGATTATTTAAATACCAAAAGCGTATCATTTGGTCTATCTGCAACATTCTAAAAATAAATTCTAAAATCTTATTTAAAGTAACAATAATGAAAAAAATAGTAATAATAGTAATAACTGTTCTGGCAATAATGGGTTGTTCTCAAGAATTTCTCATAGAAACTAATCCTAATGCGTTAGCCAGTGATACCTTTTGGAAAACGGCAGGGGATGTAGATAAAGCTTTCGCAGGGGTATTTTCGCAATTGCAATCAGTCGATTTGTATAACGGTAACTCAAGTGGTCAAAACGCCGGAGTTTATCGATTAGATTTTATTTCGGATAATGGCTATTGTGGATATGATTTTATAAACGGAGCATCTGTAGCTAGAGGTGATTATTCTCCTACCGACGCCCTTGTGCTTAGTTTTTGGACTGCATGTTATAAAATGATTCAGAGGAGTAACGATTTTCTAGCAAACGTAGATCGTGTAACAGCAGTAACTGAAGCCAATAGAAACACTATGAAAGCCGAAGTTAGATTTTTAAGAGCTTTAGCCTATCATCATTTGGCCATGTGTTACAGAGATGCACCTTTGATTACCGCCCCTCAAACTTTAGAAAATTCTAAAGTTGCAAAAAATACCAATAAAGAATTAGTAGATTTTGTAATTAGTGAGTTAAACGCTATTACCAGTGGTAATGAGCTATCAGTTGCAGTTCAGGCTGGCCGAGTTTCAAAAGGAGCTGCACTTGCATTACTTTCTAGGTTTTATATTTATAATAAAAAATATACTGAAGCGGCTGAAACAGCTAAAAAAGTTATTGATTTGAATGTTTATAATTTGGCTACTCCCTATTCGTCATTATTTAAGATAGCAGGAGAAACTAGTAAAGATGTTATTTTCTCTGTGCAATATGCAGGTCCTGGTCTTGCCGCTGGAGTAGGAGCTATTTTTAACGGATATTTTCCCGCAGCACCTCAAGTTCATACTGTAGCTCTACCAAATCTAGCTGATGATTTTTATTGTACAGATGGCCTTCCAATTTCTAAATCACCTTTGTTTAATGCCCAAAATAAACTGTTGAATAGAGACTCACGCTATGATGCCACAGTATTATCAGCAAGATCGCTATTTAGAGGAGCCGCCATATTACCTACCAACTTGGCTCCTTCCAACTATCGGCTTAGAAAATGGGCAGACGAAACTGCCGCAAACTCAACGAATGCCTTTGATAATGGTCAGGATTTTTATGTTCTTAGATATGCTGAAGTATTGCTTACAAGAGCAGAGGCATTGCTAGAGTCAGGAACTTACACCGAGCAAAGTGTTCGAGATTTAGTTAATCAAGTACGTACGAGAGCCGCTATGCCTAAAGTTGAAACTGTAGAAGGCACTAATTTAACAAAACAACAACTTATAGAAATTGTTAGGCATGAAAGAAGGGTTGAAACCGCCTTTGAAGGTTTACGCTTTTATGATCTAAAAAGATGGGGAATTTTAAAAGAAAGGGCTGTTGATCTTTACATGAGCGTTGATAAAGTACAAGCTCCTGCTATTCAAAGCCGATTATTTACTGCACCAAAGCACAATGTTTGGCCAATACCTCAGCGTGAGATTGATATCAATAGCTCGCTAGTTCAGCATTCTGAATGGTTGTAATATCCTAATTAAGATTTCATTATTACTTTGAAATTGACAAACAAAGCAAGCTATTATTTTCGAGAATTATAAACAAGTGGGGAGATCTATTCTACCCACTTGTTTTTTTATCTTAATTTACCCACTTAAGTTTAGTACAAAAAAGTATTTAGGAACGCCTTTAATAAAAAAAGTAAAGAAGTCTACCTTAAAATAGTTCTGTCTCAAAAAATAAATAAAAACTATTCTAATCTAAAAACTTCCATTCGGTCACTTTATCTTTCTTCAACTCCTCCCCTTTTAATATGGCTTTTACCAACTCCACTGGCATACTATTATTCTGTAAAATAGTATCATGAAATTGTTTCTCAGACATTTTGCCACCATCTACTAACTCTTTTTTCAAACTATAAAATTGCAGCCCCCCCATCATATATGCAATCTGATAAAGCGGACCATATCTACCTGTAAATGAACGCCTTACTTCCGCTTCAGCATTTGCCCTTTCGTGCCCAACTTTATCAACTAAAAAATCTATACACTGTTGAGGCGTCATTTTTTCTAAATGATAATTTAATGAAAAAATAATCCTTGCACATCGGTGCATCCTCCAAAACAACATTCCTATTTTTTCTTCAGGAGTTCGGGGGAATTTCTTATCCCACAAATTAAATTCCCAATATAATGCCCAACCTTCCGTCCAAAATGGAGTTCCAAATGTTCTTCTATAGGGTTTAAATCTCTGGTTCATAAATTGTTGTAAATGATGCCCAGGTATTAGCTCATGTTGCACGGTGGCCCTGGAAAAATAGGGATTATTACCTCTCATACTCATCATTTTATCATCGTGATCCATAGCTGATGTAGGGTAAGCAACCATTATTTGTTCTCCTCCTAAAAAGAAAGGGCTTACTTTTTGTTGTTCTGCGGAAAGCATTACCGTTCGCCATGTTTCCTTTGCCATTTCTGGAACTGTAACTAAATCTCTATCCTCTAAGTATTTTATAGCCTCCCAAGCTAATTTATTTACATCATCTTGCCATTGCCCAGGAGGCACATAGGTTTGCTTAACATGTTCTAATGCTTTTTTCCAATCGTTACCATATCCCAACTCATTGGAAGCCTTTAACATCTCTTTTTCACACCATGCAAATTGCTTATTCCCTTCAGCAATTAACTGTTCTGGTGTATAAGCAATAAACTCAAAATTCAAATCTTTTTGTAATGCTTCTCTTCCCATAGGCTTTCCAATTATTCCACTTCCATCATCCTTTACTAAGGTATTAGAAAAATGCTTTCTTAGTGCTCCTTCATAATCAGATAAAGTCTTCATTAATTTTTTATAAGGGGCTTGCATCCACCAGTAAAAATCAGGATTATACTCTAAATAAAAATTATACGATTCCTCCGTTGATTTGGCAAGTGATTTAATAATATCAGCAGCTAACTCAGCTTTTTGCCAACTATCAAATTGCTTAGTAGCCTTTAATTCTAACAATTGAAACTTAATATCTTTTTCCACGAGATTGAAATCAGCGGCTAATTTATCTGACTTCGGATTTACCCCACCTTTTCTTTTTTCGTTAAAATCATAAATTGCTTGAGCTTTGATTGCTACGAATTTCGCCTCATTAAAAGCCTTAAAGTCTAAATCATGAAAATAAATACTTTTATCAATTTGATTTCTCATTAACACATAATCAACTTTTTGATCTTTATTTAAAGCATTAAATGAAATGCTTTCTAATTGTTTTTTAGCATCCAAATAAAATTTTGTGAATCGTTCGAAATATATATCAGAAAAAGCATTAGGATATTTGCGCTGTAAAGCACTTTTATCCGCTTGATAGCTCGAAACAATTTCATTGAAATCAATAGCAAATGATTTAAATACTATGAAGAAAAGAAGAAATGTAATTTTGATTTTCATCAGTTAAAATTTTATTTGTTAATTAAATTGAAAGGCAAAATATGAATTTTGA
>JANNWE010000275.1:0-3817 GCA_031414675.1 Cytophagaceae bacterium | reverse complement strand
TGAAGTAGCAAGAAATGAGCGCTTAACGAAGGGTGCAGTGAAAGCCCTGCGTGCCAAATTAGCAATGTTTAGAGGTGGCTTTGCTTTAAGAAGCAATGGTAAAATGGAAAGAAATGCTGACTATCTAACATTCATAAAAATTGCAAGAGATGAATGTGCTGATTTATTGGCAAAGAGAGGAGAGCATACTTTAAATCCTAATTTTGAAGATGTTTGGAGAAAGCTTACTTCTTTTGTTTATGATCCATTTGGGGAAATAATTTTTGAAGTGGGAGCAGGGGGCTCAAATTCTAATTCTGACAGTAGAATGGGAAATTACAATGGACCCTCTGTTAATGCAGCGTCGCGTTTTGGAACTGGAGGGGGTGGTTTATTAGCCTTACCCAATTACTTTTATGCTTTTGATTCAACAGATACAAGAAGAGATGTAACTGTAACTACCTATGCAATAGCAGCTAATAATAATAAAACGCCAAGAAGATTGGCTGAATTAACGGATGGAAAGTTTAGAAAAGATTGGAGAGTTCCGTTACTTCCTGGAACCGCTTTGAATCCTGGCTACAATTGGCCAATGATTCGTTTTTCAGATGTTTTGTTAATGTTTGCAGAAGCCGAAAACGAATTAAATAATAATCCAACTCCAGCAGCTATTGTTGCATTTGAAGAGGTTAGAAGAAGGGCTTTTAGGTTAAATCCAGCTAAAGTAGGCACTACTCCCAAAACAAAATCAGAATTCTTTAAAGCAATAGTTGACGAAAGGTATCTAGAGTTTGGAAGTGAGGGAATACGTAAATTTGATTTGATAAGATGGAATTTATTAGCCACCAAAATTGAAGAGGCAAGGGCCAATATTCAATTAATTAGAGACTCAAAAGGACCTTATGCAAATGTGCCAAGGTTTTTATTCTGGAGAAATAATGGCGAAGAAATTCAGTTTTTAAACTCTTTTTATAAGACCACATCCTTGACTACCGCTCCAGCTGGCTGGACGAGACTGGACTGGACCGCTCATTTGGCAACGAATGTTATTGATGGTGTTCAGCTCCATCAAGCGATTGCAAGGTTGTTTGTGACAGGAAAGAGTGAACTTTTCCCGTTTGACCAAGCCACAGTAGATGCTTATCAAGGAAAATTAAAACAAAATCCTGGATATTAAATTGAAATTTGAAAGATGAAATAACTTTTTGTAATTAAATTTTATAAGCTATTTGTTTAAAAATAATGATATGAAGCTACTTAAATTGATCATTCCTTTTTGTTTTGTATTTATTGGATCCTGCCAAGCCTCTAAAAATATAATTCCTGATGATCAAATGGTAGAAAATTCGGCCCTTGTATTTGTGAAAGATTCTGTGGCTGAACGAATAGTATTATATCAACGAAGTAATGGAGGTTGGCCTCAGCCGGGAGGAAACGCAATAAATTATACTATTCCTTTATCTGAGTCTTTGAAAAATATATTAAAATCTGAAAAAAACAAATTAGATGCTTGTATAGACGACCAAGCTACGACGTTAGAAATCAAAACCTTAGTTACAATATTTAAAAGAACCAATAACCCTGAGTATAAAAAATCTGCGGAAAATGGGATAAAGTATTTACTTTCTGCTCAAAATCTTGCAGGAGGATGGGGTCAATTTTTTCCAGATACAAGTTCTTATAGAAAACACATTACCTATAATGACAATGCTATGATAAATGTACTTTGGGTACTTAAATACACAGCAGAAGGACTTAATGATTTCGAAGTAGTTGATAAATCTTTAATTCCTGAAGCAAAAAATGCCATGATAAAAGGCATTGATTGTATACTAAAAACTCAATATGTACAATCTGGAAAGTTGACTGCATGGTGTGCTCAGCATGATAGGATTAGTTTAAAACCAGCTAATGCAAGAGCTTTTGAATTGGCCTCAATTAGTGGGAGTGAGAGTGTTGGAATATGTTATTTTTTAATGGGAATTGAAAACCCTACTCCTGCTATTAAAAATGCAATTAATTCGGCCATTTCATGGCTTGAGAATGTAAAAATATCGGGTATTAAAGTTCAAGATATTTCTGATTCTAATCAAAGTTCCGGGAAAGACCGTATTATTGTAGCTGACCCTAACTCAGTAATATGGGCTCGTTTTTATGATCTTCAATCAAATAAACCATTTTTTACAGGCCGAGATTCAATGCCAAAATCAACATTGGCTGAGATAGAAAATGAGCGCAGAATTGGGTATGCTTATTATGGAACTTGGCCAAAAAAACTTTTAGCTACTGATTATCCCCTATGGCTGGCAAAATGGGGAAAGTAAATTTTGATTTTTTTTAATTGTTTAAATTTTTCCCAATGAATTATTTCATTCTTCTTTTTATTTTTTTTGAAAGCGTTGTTTCTAAAGATAAAATAGTGGCAAAAGATGGCAGTGGTAATTTTTTAACAATTCAAGAAGCTTTAAATAGTCTAGATTCAAATTCTAAAGAGAACATTAGCATTTTTATTAAGAATGGAATTTATAATGAAAAACTATTTATTACTAAGTCTTTCTTTACTTTAAAAGGGGAATCTCAAAAAGGTGTTATAATTACTACAACTTTGTCTAGAGACCAATGGCGTTGCGAAAATTCGGATGATTTTGGAGCTGCCACTATCAATGTAAAAGGTCATGATATTACTTTTGAAAACATAACTGTTATTAATGATTATGGTTATACGGCCAACAAAGATATTTCTATTGATTGTTTAAATGAATCTGGTGAATCAGGTAATCTTTCAAAAGGGCAGTTTGTTTTACCCCGAGAAAAAAATGAAGTTTCTGGAAAAAAAATTGTTAGAAAAGACGGCCATCAATTTGCTTTTCGGTCAATGCCAGGAGCCACAAGATTACAATTTATAGACTGTACTTTTAAAGCTGGTGGTGGAGACACAGTGAGCCCTTGGGATGTAGAAGGGGGTCTTTATTATTTTAAAAACTGTACAATGGAAGGTCATGTTGATTTTTATTGTCCGAGAGGATGGGCTTTGGCAGAAAATTGTCGGTTTATTTGCCATAATAAAAATGCTGCAATATGGCATGATGGCTCCAATTATGAATCTTCTAAAACTGTGCTAATAAACTGTAGTTTTGAAGGAGATAAGGATTATAAGCTAGGAAGGTTCCACAGAGAAGCTCAGTTTTATCTTATTAACTGCAAATTTGATGAAAATATGGCGAATGCAGCTATATATCAGGTATCAGAAACTAAACTAAAATGGGGAAAAAGAGTATATTACTATAATTGTCATAGGAAAGGAGGAGATTTTTCCTGGCATTCGAATAGTTTGAATTTTAATCCTGAAATAATTTCAAATAGCTGGGTTTATGATGGCAAATGGAATCCATCCTAATAGAAGACAAAGCTGTAAATTTATAGAAACCGTAATTAGAAACAATTAATTTTTAAACCTTGAAAAAGATATTTCCAATAGTTAGTTTATTTTTATTAGGATTCACCTTTCCAAACCCAAAGGTTAGAATCTTCATGATTGGAGATTCAACAATGGCCAACAAACAGTTGAGCGATTTTCCAGAAACTGGTTGGGGACAAGTATTTAATGAGGTATTTACTAATGAGGTTGAAATTCATAATTATGCCGTAAATGGTCGAAGTTCCAAATCATTTAGAAATGAAGGATTATGGAAAAAAGTATTTGACCAAATTCAAAAAGGGGACTATGTTTTTATTCAATTTGGACATAACGACCAAAAAATATCTGATACAAGTAAATATACCTTACCAAGGTTAGATTATAAGACGAATCTCCAAAGGTATATTGATGAAACTAGAT
>JANNWE010000274.1:0-11339 GCA_031414675.1 Cytophagaceae bacterium | reverse complement strand
CAATGGGTTTCCAGCTCTTTTGCCTACAGCTAATATTTCTTTTGTAATGATGTTAGGAGGAATCAGCAAAAAACCTTGGGTGGTAAATGATCAAATAGCAATAAGAAGAATAATGACATTGGGAGCCGCATTAGATCACCGAGTGGTGGATGCCTCTCATGCGGGAAAATTGTTTAAGTATTTAAAAAAAGTAGTTCGAAATCCTGAAATGTTGGAAAAGCATTTAGAGTTAAGTTAAATCTTTAAAGAAATATAATCTTGTAAACATTTAGCTATCAGAGCGGTGGTGTATGCATCAGATTTCCAGAATAAGATATTTCTTAAAACAGTGCCTCCGGAAAAAAACACGCCTCCATCCCAAAAAATGCCGTTATTAGCTATTTTTTTATTCGCCAGAAGATAGTTAAGAGCCCTATTAATGTTTTCATTTGGCACATTAAAACCTGATTTCTTTAAATCTAAGAGTGCGTGTAAAGCATATGCAGTAGATTGAATTTGGTCATATTTGTTAATAAAACTTCTGCTTTTTAAACTGCCATCTTTTTCTTGTTTTCCTATAATATTTTTAAGAATTATATCGCAAGATTCTTTCAAATTAATCGCCCCTAAATAATATGCCCTGCTTACTGCATAATGAATATGATATTGATTGGAATAATAAACCGAGCTATTGGTCCATGATCTATCATTTAATTTTAAGTTAATAAGCTTTTGTGATGGATAAAACCCAAGGCTATTTTGGGTTTGTTTAGTTATAGATAGGTAACTTATTACATTTGCATTCACCACTATGTCCACTTCATTTGCACCAAAAGGCACCCAGGGTTTATAGGCTACTGGTTTGGAGGCGCTGCCTGGCACAAAAATAAAAAAAACACTTAATGCAGATTTTGCTACATTCCATTGACTGTATTCCTGTTCAGGATATTGCCATGTTAAAAAGGCTTTTGAATTTGGATTTCTTAGGAATAAAATATTAAACCAATGCCTATTATTTCGTTCAAAATCTAGATATTCATCAAATTTATTAGGAGGAATCAAATTTTCTTTTGATTCAAAAATTTTATTTTGATAAAAAGTAGCTAAATTCCCCAAAGAAGTATCGTCGGCGTCTTCAGGTATGTTGGCAGCATTGTTAACAAATCTAATACCTAGCTTAAAGTTTGTTGGTCTATGAACCAAAGGCTGAGGAGATGGTTCATTTACCCATTTTAGTTTCCTATTTGGAGGTAATTTTTTCCAAAAATTAAACCTCATGCCGTTTTGGTAGGATAAAATTTCTTTGTAGGCATTGGTTAAAACAGGCAGTAAAACCTGCCTCGATGAATCCTTTAAATAGATTTCAGACAAAAAATTATGGATAGCAGATACTGTGAAACAATTTGAATCTTGGGCTTTTTGTTTTTTGCCAAGGAAGAAATAGGGCTCACTCAATTCCATAAATGATTTCCATTCTCCTGCATAATGTTTTCCTTCTTCAGTAGTTTTTAATTGGGAATTTATTAAAAAATTTAAGGCAGAATCTAATTGAAAATTTAAAGTATTTTCAATTAGAGGTGTTAGTTTTTGAGCTAAACTAGACTGGCAAATAAAAAAAATAATGATTAAGAAACGCATTGGTTTTAACCTCTTAATTTTTTCAAAGCTTGGTTTGAAAAAACAAATTCGTCTAGCTCTTTAATCTGAGCGGTAAAAATCGATTGATTGTCACCTTCCCAAATTTTCTTTCCTTTATATAAAAACATTATTTTGTCTCCAATAGAAAGCACGGAGTTCATATCGTGTGTAATAACTACTGTTGTAATATTAAATTCGTCTGTAATTTCTTTTATTAATTCATCAATTTTAATGGCCGTCAGCGGGTCCAAGCCACTATTTGGTTCATCACAAAACAGGTATTTTGGGTTCATTACTATGGCTCTGGCAATGCCAACCCTTTTTTTCATTCCTCCTGATAACTGAGAAGGCATGCTTTGTCCCGTTCCTTCCAGACCTACTTTTTGCAAACAAAAATCTACCCGGTCTATTTTTTCTTTTTCGCCCCAATTAGTAAGCATATCTAAAGGAAACTTTATATTCTGAGAGACCGTCTTTGAGTCAAACAAAGCACCGCCTTGGAACAAAACCCCCATTTCTCTCCTAATATCCTTGCGGTCATACTCTTCCATGCTCAAAAACTCTCTTCCATCAAAAAATACTTGGCCCTTTTCAGGAGTCACTAAATCAAGCATGCATTTTAGTAAAACACTTTTACCTGTTCCACTTGCTCCTATTACTAAACTCGTTTCTCCTTTTTTAAAAACCCCTGAAACATCTTCTAAAACTACCTTTCCATTGAAAGCCTTACTAATATTCTTTATTTCTATCATGTCAACAATTCAGCTAAAAGATAATCAGCAATTAAAACAGCAATACAGCTATTGGTAACGGCAGAAGTGGAGGCCTTTCCAACTTCTAATGCCCCGCCGGTAGTGTAATATCCTTTATAAGCCGAAATACTTGCGATTAAGAATCCAAATACAAAGGCTTTAATTATTGAAATAGTCACGTTAAAAGGAATAAAAGAAAATCGAATACCATAAATATATTGTTCTGGCGTAAGGATACCTGATACTGTACCCGCCAAATAGCCACCAAATATTCCCAGAAAGCCTGAAAAAATAGCCAAAATTGGAAAAGTAAATACAGCAGCCAAAACTTTAGGTAGAACTAAATAAGAGATAGAATTTATTCCCATTACTTCTAATGCATCTATTTGCTCGGTTATTCTCATAGTTCCTAACTCACCCGCAATGTTGGATCCCACTTTACCTGCCAAAACCACACACATAAAAGTAGAGGACAGCTCAAGAAGTGTCATATCTCTTACAATATTACTTACAATATATTTGGGTATTACGGGACTAACCAGGTTGGCATACGTTTGAACACACGTTACAGCACCAATAAATAAAGCTACAATAGAAATGATTATTACTGAATCTATTCCAATAATAATACATTCGTCAATAAATCTGGTCCAGTAAACTTTAGCAGCTTCTCTTCTTACAAAAAGATTCTGTAGAAAAATGAAAAATTTACCCAGTGTACTTAACATAAAACTTTGGTTTTAATTCATGACAAAGGTAATCATTACCATTAATTTGACCTTCTATTCATTTCGTTTTTTATTTAAATTAGGCTTTTAGCCAAAAATAGTCTGTAAATTTGCGAAAAAGGCAAGTAAAAAATGAGTTTTAATAGCTTAGTGATAGTTTCAGGCGCTACAAAAGGTATTGGCAGAGCAATTGCGGAGAAATTTGCATCGGAAGGTTTCGATTTAGTGGTATGTGCAAGATCTTTGGAAGAATTAAAGCAATTTAAAATTGATGTGGAAAATAAATCAAAAGTGAATTGCCATATTTTTCAGGCGGATGTTTCCCAAAAGGAGCAAGTTATGGCTTTTGGACAATTTATTTTAGACTTAAATCAACAGATTAAAGTTTTGGTAAACAATGCCGGTGTTTTTATGCCTGGAAAGCTTTTGGAAGAATCTGATGGCAATTTAGAGACTATGTTGGATACTAATCTTTACAGTGCCTATTATTTAAGTAGAAGTCTTTTGCCAGCAGTTATTAAGAGTGAGCACCCTGCCCATGTTTTTAATATATGTTCTATTGCTAGTTTACTGGCCTATCCTCAAAGTGGTTCTTATTCAATTTCAAAATTTGCTATGTTGGGTTTTAGTAAAAGTTTAAGAGAAGAGTTAAAAGAAACAAAGATAAAGGTGACATCCGTAATGCCCGGAGCAACTTTTACGAGTAGCTGGGCCGGCGTGGATATACCAGAAGATCATTTTATGATACCGAAGGATGTTGCTGACATAATTTGGGCCACTTTTAACTTATCTCCTCAGGCAGTGGTGGAAGAATTAACATTAAGACCTTTAAAAGGTGATATTTAATCAAATTTGCTAGTTCAAAAATTTATTTTTATTTAATTTGCATCGTTTTTTATACTTAAATACATTTTATGGAATTATTACAAGAGGTTGCCAATATCGCAGGTAAGCCTGGACTTTTCAGAATTATTAAACCTGGGAGAGCTGGGGTAATCGTAGAAACTTTAGATCAAGATCACAAAAGAGAAATGGTGAGTGCGAGTGCTAAAGTTTCAGTTTTGAAAGAAATTTCTATTTATACTGAAGACGTTAATAAGTCTATTCCCTTGTCGGAGATATTCATGACCATGAAAGAGCAACTAGGGGAAAGCATTGGGATTGATACTAAAACCGCCACACCAAAACAACTTTTTGATTTTTTTGAAAAAATAATGCCTGATTTTGACAAAGAACGGGTATATTCAACGGACATAAAGAAAATACTTAATTGGTATACTATTTTGATTACTAACTTACCCGAGGCTTTCGTTTTAGAGGAAAAACCAGCCGAAGAAGCTAAGTAATTTCTTAATATTTAAACCCAAATTCAAACTTTGGGTTTTTTATTTTTCTAGTATCATGTCATCGCATCATATTGTAAGAGAAAAGCAAGAACCTGCATTAATTATTGCTAATGGGGAGGCCTGTTCGTTGGAATTACTCCATCAACTTTTGGAATGGAGCCCGTTTGTAGTTGTGCTTGACGGTGCAATAGAAAGAGTTTTGTCTTTAGGAATAAAAGTGGATGTTTTGTTTGGAGATTTTGATGATTTGGCTCTTTCATTAGATGAAATTAAACATAGTCAGTTCCCAATAGAAATTATCCATGCACCTGATCAAGAAAAAACAGATTTAGAAAAAGCCATAGATTTTTTAATTCAAAAAGGTCATCCAGCAGTGAATATTGCTTGGGCAACTGGCCGTAGAGCCGACCACACCATTGCCAACATTTCTAACCTAGTTAAATATGCAGAAAGTATCAAAATAAAGATGCTAGATGATCACTCCATAATCTATCCAATTTTACCCCTTCCAAATGTATTTATTAAATGGTTTAAAGCACATTCCATGCTATCATTAATTCCTATATTTGAAGCAAAAGGAATTGTTACTAAAAATCTAAAATACTCGCTTGTTAATGAAGACTTAAGACTGGGATTTCGAATTGGAAACAGTAACGAGGCTCTTTCTGATGGAAATGTTGAAATTTCTTTTGAATCCGGCAGAATGTTGATAATGGAGTGTAGCGATTAATAATGAATGCATTAAATGTGGAAAACTTTTGGCATTTCTCTTTTTTTATAAAAAATCTTAACTTATTTTTGTTCGAGGTTCAATTTAGACCTATTTAGACTATTTAAAAATAACCAGAAATATTTCGCAAAAAAATTGTGGATAACTTTTGTTCTAGTAATTTTTCATGATGATTTTTTTTTAAAATGTTGATACTTAGCATTAAGCTGAAATCAGTATTAGGAAATATTTTTATAATTGAAAAATACAAGAAAAAGCCAAGTTTTTTTTACATTTTTTTTTATCTAATTTTGATATTTAAGAAACACAAATAGGATTAAAATTAATATTACACTTTACCCCTAAAATTCTATAAGAATTATGTACGTTATCAAGAGAGACGGACGCCGTGAGTCTGTAAAGTTTGACAAAGTAACTGCAAGAATCGAAAGACTTTGCTACGGATTAGATTCTTTTTTTGTTCAGCCTGTAGAAGTTGCAATGAAAGTTGTATCTGGAATTTATGACGGAGTTACAACTTCAGAACTTGACAACCTTGCCGCCGAGACAGCCGCTTCGATGACCACAAAGCATCCGGACTATGCCACATTAGCAGCAAGAATTGCAATTTCTAACTTGCATAAAAATACGCTTAAATCATTTTCAGGTACAATGAAAATGCTTTATCAATACACCGACCCTAAAACGGGTGAAAACGCTTCGCTAATAGCCAAGGATGTCTGGAAAGTTATTCAAGCAAACGCCGCCCTATTAGATTCTTCTATTATTTATGATAGAGACTTTGGCTACGATTACTTCGGATATAAGACGCTAGAGAAGTCTTATTTGCTTAAGCTACATAATAAGATCGTAGAACGCCCTCAACATATGCTTATGAGGGTTGCGATAGGAATTCATAGTGATAATATTGACAAGGCAATAGAAACCTATAATCTGTTGTCAGAAAGATGGTTTACACATGCCACGCCTACTCTTTTCAACGCAGGTACTCCAAAGCCTCAATTGTCTTCTTGTTTTTTACTAGCTATGAAAGACGATAGTATTGAAGGTATATATGATACTCTTAAGCAAACTGCCAAAATTTCACAGTCTGCTGGGGGCATAGGGCTTTCAATACATAATGTTAGAGCCACTGGAAGTTACATTAAAGGCACCAACGGTACTTCAAATGGCATTATTCCAATGCTAAGAGTTTTTAACGACACTGCTCGTTACGTAGATCAAGGAGGCGGTAAAAGAAAAGGTTCGTTCGCCATATATTTAGAACCATGGCATGCTGATATTTTTGAATTTTTAGAATTGAAAAGAAATCATGGAAAAGAAGAAGCAAGAGCTAGAGATTTGTTCTATGCGATGTGGATTCCTGATCTTTTCATGAAACGTGTAGAAGCCAATACAACTTGGTCGCTTTTTTGTCCTCATGAATGCCCAGGAATGGCAGATTGTCATGGCGATGAATTTGAAAGGCTTTACGAAAAATACGAGTCAGAAGGGAGAGCTAGAAAGGTTATTCAAGCTCAGGAACTTTGGTTTGAGATTTTAGAATCTCAGATTGAGACCGGCACACCCTATATACTTTATAAGGATGCGGCTAATAAAAAATCAAACCAAAAAAATCTTGGAACGATCAAATCTTCCAATTTATGTACTGAAATTATGGAGTTTACCTCTCCTGATGAGGTAGCAGTTTGTAATTTGGCTTCTATAGCATTACCCAAATTCGTAAAAACTACCGAAAATGGTGGAAATGATGGTTTTGATTTTAAAAACTTATACGAAATCACTAAGGTAATCACCAGGAATCTTAATAAAATAATTGATGTTAATTATTATCCTGTGCCGGAAGCCGAGAAAAGTAACAAGCGACACAGGCCAATTGGTATTGGTATACAAGGATTAGCCGATGCTTTTATTTTGATGAAAATGCCTTTCGATTCTGAGCCTGCCCAAAAACTCAATAAAGATATTTTCGAAACCATATACTATGCCTCTATGGAGGCATCCATGGAATTAGCCACAGAAGAAGGACCTTATGAAACATGGGAAGGCTCACCAATTTCACAGGGAATTTTTCAGTTTGATATGTGGGGAGTAACTCCTGATTCTGGACTATGGGATTGGAAAGTTTTAAAAGAAAAAGTAATGAAGCATGGCGTGAGAAATTCACTACTTTTGGCACCAATGCCTACCGCTTCAACTAGCCAGATTTTAGGAAATAATGAGTGCTTTGAGCCTTATACTTCTAATATATACACAAGAAGAGTTCTTTCTGGAGAATTTGTGGTGGTAAATAAACACTTATTAAGAGACTTGGTTAAAATTGGTCTTTGGAATGATGGAATGAAAAACGAAATGATTGCGGCTAACGGATCGGTTCAAAATATTGCCGCTATTCCAGATCATTTAAAAGAATTATATAAAACAGCTTGGGAAATAAAACAAAAAACGCTTATCGATATGTCAGCCGACAGAGGAGCATTTATTTGTCAGAGTCAGTCCTTAAATATCTTTATGCTTGACCCTAACTTCGCTAAGCTAACATCCATGCATTTTTATGCCTGGAAAGCTGGATTGAAAACTGGAATGTATTACTTAAGAACTAAAGCGGCCACCGACGCAGTGAAGTTTACGGTTGATAGACAAGCATTGGCAGAAAAAATTCCAGTAACGGAAAAAGTGGAGGAAAAGCCTTTAGACTATGAAGCTTACGCAAAAGAAAATGAAGCAAAAATGAAAGCTGCGTCTTCTTTTGAAATGAGCGAAGAAGAACAAAAATATGCCGCCATGCAGTGTTCATTAGACAACCCGGAAGGATGTGAAATGTGCGGCTCTTAACGGATTCCGACTTACCTTATTTGCTATTCTAAAATAAACAAAACCGTCCCTATTTACATTAGGACGGTTTTTTCTTGGAGAGTTTTTTGGTTAAATCCCTGTTTATTTTACATCCAAAACGAGTTTATTCAAAACCCTCTTTGCTTTATAATTTTAAATTTTTGGTGCTTGTACAGCTTTTTGTGACATTTTTTCTTGAAATTTAGTGACAATTTCCAAAAATATGGGAATATAAGAACAAAATATTCGACCTTAAAATAAAAATAATGACAGCTATTAGAGCTTCTACTCTGCTTTTTGCATTCATGTTATATATCCAAACCTCGGCCCAATCGCTTGTAAGTAAGGCAGATGCCTTGGTCGAATCAACGCTCATTTTTCCAGTCCAAGCCAAACATGTGCATGGGAGCAGCCTTGTGGCTTTGCCCAATGGCGATTTTTTGGCCGTGTGGTTTTACGGCAGCGGTGAGCGAACCGCCGACGATGTGCAGCTAATGGGAGCAAGACTAAAAAAGGGAGAAACCACATGGAGTGAGCCGTTTCAAATGGCCGATACTCCGAATATTCCTGATTGTAATCCCGTTCTTTTTCTCAACCAAGACCAAAAGCTGTTTTTGGTATGGATAGCCGTTCAAGCCAACAAATGGGAGCAGTCTATTTTAAGATTTAAAACTTCTATAGATTACTTCAATCTGGGAGCACCCAAATGGTCATGGCAAGACAATATCCTACTGAAACCCGACGATAGCTTTGCCAAAGAAGTTGCCAAAAAACTTAAGGAACAGCCGGAGAGTGGTAAAGGCTGGGCAGGATATGCCCCGAAATACGATGAAATGATAATTGCAGCAAGTGCTGACGCCACTAAGCGAAGCATAGGTTGGATGACACGCATAAAACCTTTGGTTTTTTCCAATGGCCGAATCATTCTCCCGCTTTATTCTGATGGGTACAATATGTCATTAATGGCCATTTCAGAAGATAAAGGTTCTACTTGGCATCCAAGTTTGCCTTTGGTAGGCCGTGGACCTATTCAACCTGCTATTGTTCAGAAAAAAAATGGCAATCTCGCCGCTTTTTTGCGTGACAGCGGAGATTACCCTCCCCGTGTGCATTACAGTGAATCCTCTGATCTGGGTGAATCTTGGACTTCGAGTACCAAATTGGATATTCCAAACACCGCAAGCGTCGAACTTTTGGTGCTGAAAGATGGTCGTTGGGCATTTGTAGGAAATGATATACCTGATGGCAGAAATCAATTGGTTTTGTGGCTGTCGGATGACGAAGGGAAAACTTGGAAATGGAAAACGTATCTTGAAAATATGGAACCAAAGGCCGGTGGATTTTCATATCCCTGCCTAATCCAAACTTCTGATGGACTGTTGCACATTTCGTACTCCTACCATTTGCCAGGCGAAAAGAAATCTATAAAATATGTAGTTGTAAACCCTTCTAAAATCTAAAATAAATACGAATGAACCGATTGTTTTTTGTCTTTTGCCTCTCATTTCATGTAGTTTTAGCTCAGACCAAAAAGCCAGCTTATCAGGATAAACCGTACTGGCAGGATTTTTCTATAAAATATTATGGAAAAGAAGTTTTCAAAAAGGTATTTTCAGACCGAAATGGTAACATAAAAGTTTTTGCCGAAAACAGTATCATGGTGCCACACGATGGGCAGTTTTTGTACCCAGGAACATTTTTATTAGACAAAACATATAGGTCACTGAAAGGAAAAAATATTTCTGCCTTGGGTGCTTATAAAAATCAATTTGTGCTTTTGGATGATAAAGCTATTATTAGCAACGCTTGGGCTGGGAGTTTGTACTCCAAACATAGTCTTCCAAAAGCCTCAATTTTTGAAGGTGGTCAAGATTTTGAATTCTTGATTTCGGATAGAGAGCACCTGAATTTAATAAAAAATTCACAAACCCTTTGGAAAGGCGATTTGAGCGACGATGAGGTTTTGGATATTAAATTTCAGCCCAGCAATAATACTTTTTGGGTTTTAAGCAAAAAATCGCTTTCAACATTTTCTCTAAATACCAATTCATTAAATAAAATTTTGAGTGGTTCAGATTTTACGGCTTTTGATATTGCTGCCAATGGTCTTGTTATAGGTACAAATAATGGCTATTTTGAATATAATATTTCCACTAAAAAACAAGGCCTTATGCAACAAAAATTGCCTTGGACAGAAATAACTGCGGTGAAAGTTATTGGTGATAAAGTTTGGTTTGGAACCCAAAATGGAGCGTTTGCTAAGCGTGCAGATGGCAAATTTGACTATTATAATGGAGAACGATGGCTACCGAGCAATAAAGTAATCGACATTTCAGCAGGTCCAGAAAATTCTGTTTTGATACTGACGGATGCTGGATTGGGACAAATTTGCTTTAAAAAAATGACATTAGCCGAAAAAGCAGAACTATTTGATAAACAAGTGAGAAGCCGCCACATCAGAAATGGTTTCAATGCCTCGCTGGAGCAGATGGAAAAAGGAAATGTATCCACCGGATATCTAGCGGATTCAGACAATGATGGGCTCTGGACTTCCATGTATTTGGGAGGAGAGATTTTCAGGTATGCCACCACAAAAAGCCCCGAGGCTCTTCAAAACTGTAGAGAATCGCTGGATGCAATGGAACGGCTCTACACAGTCAATGGTATTCCAGGTTTTCCTTCCAGGTCGTTTGAGCGAAGTGGATTTATTGAAAAACTTTCTGATCCAGAACGTTGGCAACATGCTTCAGACCCTGAATGGGACTGGAAATCCACCACCAGTAGCGACGAAGTCATCGGCCATATTTTTGCTTTTGGTGCCATGGCGGAGCTTATTCCAGATCCTGATTTGAAACGCAGATCGATAGTATTGATAGATACATTGATGTCGCATATTGTTAATAATAATCTTTATTTGATAGATTTTGATGGAAAACCAACGCTTTGGGGAAAATGGAATCCAGCGTATGTTAATGCTTTTTCTACCAACATTGGAGACAGAAAACTTAATTCTTCTAACATCGTAGCCATGCTCCAAACGGCTTATCATTTTACCAAAAAAACCAAATACAAAGAAAAAGCCATGGAACTAATGTATAAGCATGGTTATTTGGAAAACCTAATGCGACCAATGCGTGAAATCGGCTTAGCCCCCCAAGATGCAGACGACAAGAGTAAGTTGCTTTCTGATGCCTGGAATCACTCAGACGACGAAATGTATTTTGTGGGTTATTGGGGATTGTATTTGGTTTTTTTGGTAAAATGATAAGCCGTTTGGAGCATGGCTACGATGTTAGAAGAATTAAGTTTTCTGTCTCCAATGTTGGTAGAA
>JANNWE010000273.1:0-1560 GCA_031414675.1 Cytophagaceae bacterium | reverse complement strand
TAAAAATTTAAATTTATTATTAGTCCAATACTACAATTAAATGGAGAGAACTCATAGTATTTAGAATTAAATCCTGTCACGGGGAATGTATTGCTAAATTGTCCAGAAATTTTAAAATATTTAAGAAAGTTGTACCGTAGTGTTGCAGCTATGTCAGTATACAAATAAGTGTTTGCTTCCTGCTTATATGGGTCTGATGAATTGTCTGTAATATTATAGTAGTTGATTACCATTATTCGAGGTGTAATTGCATACTCCAATTTCTTATTAATTTTGCCGAAGTCAGCCTGAAAACAAAAGCGATTATAGGATACTTTTTTTAAAGTTGTTTTTACATTATTGGCTTTATCTAAACTTTGGACAAAGTGCGAGGTCATTCCCTTGCCCGCAATTAAAAAATATTCACTGATAAGTCTCGATTTGTTTTTTTTAAAATAACCTACACCTAATTCATAGAAATTATGTTTATCAATACTATAATTAAATGAAGAAAAATTATCTCGTTTTGTACCTAGGTCACTGTAGTTAGCCATTAATGCTATTTTCTTTGTCGCAGCATACGCTAATTGTCCGTCGAAACCCGTAAAACCAACACTTCCACTAATTTGAGTCTGTCCTTTTTCTTGCATTAAAGGTGCGTTGACAACATTCTGCCGATAAACTCCACAAGAAGAAAGTCCGAAGACAGAAACAAAAAATAAAGTGTGATTTAATAAAGCTTTTGTCATAATGTTATAGTTTATTAAGGCATTGCCGTTATGAGCAGGTATTGCCGATGGTTGGAAATTTTATTTTTGTCCGCCATGAACTGCTTCCTGGCTTATTGAAAAAGTTAAACAGTAAGAACTAAAGCTAGGTTTTATTCGTAAAGCCCTAAGCCGCAGCACAAGAGAATTACCGCTGCTAATTGCTTCAATGTCAAGCTCCACTATTGGCAATACCAATTTTGGAAGACGCTTAAGTTAGTTGATATCTTGTGGAATAAATCATTTGTACGTGTTATTTATCTCACATCCTTTTTTACTTGTAATCTTACGATGCAATATTTGCAACATGCTGGTGTCTTACTTAGTCCGTTTGAGGATTATACGCCCAACATTCCATCTCCACCCGAGCACCGAGGGCAAGACCATTTACCCCCATAGCTGAGCGTGTCGGGTATTTGCCGGACACGAAATAGTTGGAATATATCTTATTAAAAGCTTGCCATTCGGACATGTCAGCCAGCATTACGGTACATTTGAAAACGTCCTTCAGTCCTAGGCCGTGTTGAGCAAGTGTTGCTTTGATCCGCTCAAACATGCGGTGCGTTTCGGGTTCTATGCCTCCTAGCACCAATCCGGTCCCTTCCTCGGCAAGCCCAATCTCACCAGAAAGATATAGGATATCCCCAACCTGTACTGCGCTTGAAAAGGGGTAAGGAAGTTTTGACGGGGTGAACACAGGAGCATGTTTCCCTGCATTAACTGAAACTCCAGTTTTTTGATTGTTGCTGTTTGAATCAACTAAATTGTTGACCTTAACCTTTTTATCATTTTTACAACTCATTATGAGCACTAG
>JANNWE010000272.1:0-2797 GCA_031414675.1 Cytophagaceae bacterium | reverse complement strand
TTTTGTTAAGCCCAATTTAATTGATTTTTAAGTGCCAATTCCTAATTATTTTTGCAAAAAAAAATATTCTTGGCACGGGAATTTTTTGGACTGTTTTTTGCTTAATTAATTTTGATTTTCAATGATTTAATTTTACTTTTAGTGTGGTTATTCATTGATTAATTAAAGAGGTGTTAAAATTTATTACCAAATTATTACTAAAAAACAATTTTGTATGAAAAAATCCTTACTCGCGGCTTCGTTAGTAGCCATCATGGTTTCATGTAATCAGACTGATGTCATCGACAATCAAGCAGAGATTATGACGGTAGAAAATGCAACTGCCGGCTCTAAGATTATTCCAGGAAAGTACATCGTGGTACTAAAAGGTTCACCGGAAACAAAAGGCATGCCATCTAGAGTTCGTGAAAAAGTAGTGTCATTGCTAACAGTAAATGGTGCGAATGCAACGGCTATTGAGCATATCTATAGTACTGCTTTGACCGGTTTCTCAGCGTTTTTGTCGCCAGCTCAATTGCAAAAACTTCAAGCCTCAGGTGACGTAGATTATATCGAACAAGATTTTGAAATAACAATCTCTCAAAGAGGCAAACCAGGTGGTGGGACTACACAGCCTGCCCAAGAGCTTCCTTGGGGAATCCTCGCTATTGGTGGTGTTGGTGATGGTACAGGCAAGACCGCATGGATTATTGATACGGGTATTGACCTTTCACACCCTGACCTAAACGTCGATGCTACGCGTGGTTTCTCCGCCTTTACTTCTGGTAAAGATGCTGGATTTGATGATGGTAATGGCCATGGAACACACGTGGCAGGTACAGTGGCTGCTATTAACAATACGATAGGAGTAGTGGGTGTGGCTGCAGGTGCAAAGGTGGTTCCTGTTAAGGTACTTAGTGCCCGAGGAAGTGGATCAAACTCTGGAGTAATAGCTGGTGTTGACTGGGTAGCTGCCAATGGACAACTCGGCGACGCAGCCAATATGAGTTTGGGTGGTGGCATTTCAACTGCTTTAGATCAAGCAGTTTTCAATGCCTCCAATGCTAAGGGTGTGAAGTTTGCCTTGGCAGCAGGTAACGAAACAGATAATGCCAACAACCACTCTCCGGCAAGAGTAAATGGCCTAAATATATTTACAGTGTCTGCACACAATTTTAGTAATGTATTTGCTTCATTTTCAAACTTTGGTAATCCGCCAATAGATATCTGCGCACCCGGTGTGAGTATCAAATCTACTTGGATGGGTGATGGATATAATACCATAAGCGGTACTTCCATGGCTACACCACATGTTTGTGGAATATTGTTATTAGGTACCTTAAATACCAGAGGAACAGTATCTGGTGATCCGGACGGAAACCCAGACGGCTTAGCTTCAAAATAATATCTTTTAATAATGGTAAGTAGAAGAGGCTGTCTAAAATACTAGGCAGCTTCTTCTTTGTTATTTTATTTCCTTCAAATAATTCGGATGAAATAACCGAAAATCATCCACCTAGATTGGATAATCACACCGTTGATCAACTAAATATAAAGACTAAACTCCGACTTTTTAATAGTAATGGCAAAATTTATTGTCACCTAAAATTAGGTTAGAATATTCATTTACAGACATTTAAGTAATATTTAATCTTTTTGAAAAATGGCCATTTAATAATAACTATCCTATTCGGATTGTAGAGAATAATAATCCCGATAATGGTAAAGAAAAAATAGCATTCCTAAAAATGCCATTGTTCAAAGATAAGCGTTTATCAAGCATAAAATTGTGAGAACTTCCCTTTAAGTAGACATTGCTTTAAATGGAAATTAGGCGGAAAAATTGAAATAAAGTAAAAATTAAAGGTATACAAAAAACAATTATAAATTCACTTTTTAACTATAAAGTCTTATTAAATAGACTTTTAGCGTCCATACCACGATAAACCGAATTTGGCCTGCAAAAATCCAAAAACAAATTTAACAAATTCACTTTGAGAGGACTTAATAAAGTTACTCGAAAGTTTCGGCCTTTAACAATAGCGTATAATTTAAAAAAATGACCACATAGAAGGATAGAAATATTCTTTTTCCAAAATTTAATTCAAAAAAAAAAGTTAAAGAAATGGACTAATTTACCTCTGCGTTCAACAAATAGAAAAAAAATAGGCTATCCTATTTATGTAACCTAATTTTTTCTGTAAAATATATCTTTTATGGTTTTTGGAACGTTTATTGAATAAATTTTAAAAACTCATTTTTTCATGTTTAAACAGATATTTGCATTCTTTTTTATCCAATACCTTTTCTCCTGTCAAAAAATTGAGGATTTTAGAGAAAATGACACAACTTATAATCAAGAAGGATATTTTATTAAAAAAACTTTACTGAAATCGCAACTAACTGAAATTTTTATCGAAAAGCCTAAAAAAATAGTAAATATATGTGATTTTTTTGTTGATGGTAATTATATGTACGTTGGAGAAAATTTAAAAGGAATTCATATTTTTAAATCACCAGAATCTATTAAACCAGAGCCATTTTTGTTCTTGAATGTACCTGCTATGAGAAAATTCACAATTAAAGACGGTAATTTAATTTGTGATAATGGGAAAGACCTGATTTCTTATAGAATTTCTGGCTTAAATAATCTGGATCTTAATTCTTCCAGCTCTATTGCAGTTTTAAAAGATCCCACCAAATTTGGCGTAATTAATAGAAAGCTAAATTTATTTAATTATCCAAATTATCCATTAGAAAGAGGAATCTATTTTCAATGTCCCGACTCAGTAGATTTTGTAATTGAATGGGAAAAAAG
>JANNWE010000271.1:0-8145 GCA_031414675.1 Cytophagaceae bacterium | reverse complement strand
CAGCGAACAAGGTGAGTTAATTACCCCATTTTCACCCGCTTTTATTTTAGGAACTGGCTCACAATCTGCTTTTATTGTTAATGTAGGTGTGGCTGATAAAGAAGTGGTAAAATTGAAAGTAGGTAATGATGCAATAGTGTTTTTAGATGCTTATCCAGATGAAAATTTCAAAGCCACTGTTTCTCAAATTGCCCAATCAGTAAATCCAGCTACGGGAACTTTTGAAATAGAATTGCAGATGAGTCCAAATACAAAAAATATGATTTCGGGATTTGTAGCTAGAGCGGTTATTCAACCAGATAGCAAAAATTCATCATTAGTTATGCCAATTTCGGGTTTAGTTGATGCAAATGAAAGTAACGCAACAGTATTTGTTTTGGAAGGGGATATTGCAAAAAAAAGAAATATAAAAATTGGCAAAATTAAAGGGGAAGAGATAGAGGTGTTGGTTGGTTTGAAAGAAAACGAGCAAATTATTACGAAAGGTGGTGGTTTTCTTATTGAAGGTCAAAAAGTAAAAGTGATAAACAATTAACTTAAGCTTCGAACCAGACTATAGCTCTCATTATCAAAGATTTAAATTCTTATTGTTCCTACTGTTTACCGAATGTCTATTAGAAAAATTTGATGTCACTAAATCTTATCAGAAGGAAGAAAATAAATTCAACTTTTGCTGTAGATTATTGATTAGAAAGGTTTCTTGTGGTACTTTAATTACTTCCTCGGAACTATAGGAAAAAGTAAACCCGCTTGAAAAAGCATAAAAAGTATATGATTTTTGGGTGTTTTGCACACCTAAACACACGTATTTAATTGAAGTAGATAAAAGTAAAATCCGAATATAAAGATGAAAATCACCGAATTCTCAGTAAAAAATCACCAGTTTACCATCATTATTTTTATAATGATAATTGCTCTTGGGGTAAGTTCCCTTATAAACATGCCTAAAGCTGAAGATCCAGTTTTAAAAGCAACTTTCAATTCAATTGTAGTTGTTTATCCTGGCACTAGCCCGGAAGACATTGAAAAATTAATTTTAGAGCCAATAGAAGAAAAAATGAGCGGTATTGCCGACATAAAAAAAATGGTCTCAACGGCGGCGGATGGAGTTGCTTCTGTTGTAATTGAATACAACCATGATGTTGATGAAAACGAGAAGTACAATGAGACCTTAAGGGAATTGAATGCTTTACGAAGTAAACTTCCTCAAGATTTGTTTTCTATTGATGTTTTTAAATATACACCTGAAACTGTAAACATAATACAAGGATCATTTCTGTCTGAAACTGCATCTTTTGAACAACTTAATAATTATGCAGAAGATTTAAAAAGTCAATTATTGAAAGTAAAAAGCCTAAAAACTGTGGAAATTTGGGCAGCCCCAAGACAAATAGTTAGAGTTGCAATAAATACTGATAGAGCCGCACAATTTAAAATTCCATTAGCTAGAATAATGGGCTTGATCCAATCTGAAAACACCAATATACCCGCTGGGGCTATTGAAATTGGTGACAAAAAAATAAATGTTAAAACTTCTGGCTCCTATGATTCTTTAGAAGAAATCGAAAATACAGTGGTTAGTACCTCTGGTACACAAATAACCTATCTTAAAGACATTGCAGAAGTTTATATGGCTTATGACGATGATTCTTATTTGGCTAGGTTAAATGGGAAAAGAGGCATTTTTATTACAGCATCTCAAAAAAAGAATACTAATATTTTTGATGTAAATGCAATAATTACTCCAATAATCGAAGATTTTTCTAAAAGCTTACCTTCAAATATCAAGTTTGAAAAAAGTTTTGATCAAGCCAAAAGTGTTTCAAAAAGTTTGTTGGGTTTAGCAAGAGATTTTGGAATAGCGATAGTTTTAGTATTAATAACATTGATACCTCTAGGTTTTAGGGCTGCATTAATTGTAATGATTTCTATTCCCTTATCCTTAGCCATAGGACTGGCAGGCTTAGATTTTCTCGGCTATGGCATAAATCAATTATCTGTAGTGGGATTAGTAATTTCTCTCGGTTTATTGGTAGATGATTCAATTGTGGTGGTTGAAAATATTGCACGATATATTAGAATGGGTCATAGCCGAAAAGAAGCTGCTGTTTCTGCAACAAAACAAATTAGCTTAGCCGTAATTGGGTGTACTGCCACCTTAATATTTGCTTTTTTACCCCTCACTTTTCTTCCCGAATCGTCAGGTGACTTTATAAGAAGCTTACCAATGGCGGTGATTACAACAGTTCTAGCATCGCTTTTCGTTTCTTTAACGATTGTTCCTTTTTTGGCAAGTTTAATTATGCCAAAAGAAGAAAAAAAGGAAGGAAACATAGTTTTGCAATTTATGACCAAAATTATTGAAGGATCTTACAGAAAGATATTGCATTTGTCACTCTCTAATCCTATTAAAACTTTAATTGTGGCAGCTGCCATATTTTTTGCTAGTTTATCTTTAATTAAAGTGATTGGAGTAAGTGTTTTCCCAAAATCGGATAAACCACAATTTCTAATTAATATTGAAACTCCCTTAGGTACCTCTCTAACTGAAACAGATAGAGCCGTTCGTTTTGTGGAAAATATCATTTCAAAAGACAGTATTATTAGAAATTATGCCTCTAATGTTGGTAAAGACAATCCCAGAATATATTACAACTTATTGCCTAGAGGTGGAACTTCTAGCAACTTTGGGCAAATATTCGTACAATTAAAAGAAAAAACTGAAGCACCCCAGCTAGCTGCCTATATTTCTTCATTAAGAGAGAAATTAAAAAATTATCCTGGATCTAAGATTAAGGTTATAGAATTTGAACAAGGTGCCCCGGTAGAAGCACCACTAGCATTACGTATTTTTGGTGAAAACATAGACTCTTTGCAAAATTTGGCAGCAAAAATCGAACATATGTATAAAACTACGGAAGGTACTATCTATGTAAACAACCCAATGGGAGCAGTAAATACCGACCTTCGGGTATCAATAAACAAAGAGAAGGCTGGAATGCTAGGTATTGCCTCAGCAGAAATCGATAGATCCATTCGAATGGCTATTTCAGGTTTATTGGTGGGTAAATTTCAAGCTAAAGATGGCGACGATCACGATATTATTGTTACAGTACCTAGAGAAAAAAAAGTTTCTATAGATGTTTTCGACAAAATTTATGTGCCCACACCTAATGGTGCTCAAGTGCCATTGAGTCAATTAGCAACTATTTCATTTGAGTCCTCTCCTAACCGTATTCAACACTATGATCAGGACCGATACACTAGTGTTTCTGCCTTTGTGGCAGATGGGTATTTAACCCCAAGTGTTCAAACAAAATTTAAAGAAAAATTGGCAACATTAGCATTACCAAAAGGATATACCATAAAAATGGCTGGTGCTGAAGAACAACAAGCCGAGGTTTTTGGAGGTTTAGGTACCATCATTATTATAACTATTTTTGGAATTTTGGCTATTCTGGTTTTAGAATTTAAAACTTTTAAGAGCTCTTTTATTGTGCTCTCGGTTATACCTTTAGGAATGATTGGAGCCGTTGGAATTTTGTACTTAGCTGGATATTCCCTTTCATTTACGGCTATAGTGGGAATAATAGCTCTCGCAGGAATTGAAGTAAAAAACTCTATACTGTTAGTTGATTATACCAATTACCTTAGAAAAGAAGAAAACATGGGTATAGACGAAGCAATAGAAAAAGCTGGAGAAACACGTTTCATCCCTATTGTTTTAACCACTTTCACCGCTATTGGTGGCTTGATACCTTTAGTTCTAGAACATTCTCCTTTGTACTCTCCCTTGGCATTAGTAATTATTGGTGGCCTTATTTCTTCTTTGATTTTAACAAGAATAGTTACACCAGTAATGTATAAGCTTTTACCACCTAAAGTTTAAGTAATATTTAGTTTTATTTTTAAAATGAAACTAAATTGGGAGTAATGTTTTGAAATCGACTCAAAGATCTAAACTGATTATCATCCTTTTTTTAAAATGCCCATTTATCCTAGGACAAATGGGCATTTTAAAAAGATTTATTTACTTTCTTTTACATATTTTTTTAACCATTCATTTTGCTCCCACAACATATGTAGCAAATTTTCTTTTCCTCTGTAACCGTGAGCTTCATAAGGTAAAAACACAAACCTTACTGTACCACCATGGCCTTTGATAGCACTAAACATGCGTTCACTATTTATTGGGAAAGTTCCAGGATTGTCATCTGTATCTCCATGAATAAGTAAAAGTGGAGTTTTTATTTTGTCTGCATAGCTAAAAGGACTCATTTTGAAATACAAATCTGGAGCTTCCCAGTAGGTTCTGTCTTCGGCTTGAAAACCAAAAGGGGTTAATGTTCTATTGTATGCTCCGCTGCGTGCTATTCCCGCCTTAAATAGCTTGGTATGGCTTAACAAGTGAGCTGTCATAAATGCACCGTAACTATGGCCACCAGCCGCAACTCTATTTCTATCGCCAACTCCTAAATCCGACAAATGATTAATTGCAGCTTCTGCATTAAGTGTGAGTTGCTCGATAAAATCATCATTAGGTTTTGTATCGCCGCCTTTGCTTACAATTGGCATTTCAGCGTTATCAAGCACAGCAAAACCTTGAGTTACATAGTAAATCGGACTTCCCCAAGATATCGTAGTAAACTTATTTTCGCTACCTCGAACCTGAGCGGCATCTGCCGCATTATTAAATTCTCGAGGATAAGCCCATAAATAAACAGGCAAGGCCCCGTCCTTTTCTTTATTATATCCTTTTGGCAAATACAAATCTCCTGTTAGTTCAATGCCATCTTTACGAGTATATTTTACTTTTTGCTTATTTACACCAACTAATCCTGGATATGGGTTTGTGAAAGCAGTAATTGGCATATCTGCAATTTTCAATTTTAAATTCTTTATATAGTAATTGGGTACTTCCGTTTTAGATTCCTTTCTGGATACAAATGTAAAATTTTTGGAATCTAAAACATCCAAAATGAATTCAAAAGTACCTTCACTGCACTTCCAAAGAATTTCTGTTTTTTTAGTTTCAAAATCAAAAAGGTTTAAAAAAGGCAAATCTCCTTTAGGTGAAGAACCTGTTATATTATTTAAGAAAATTGTACTTCCTTCTACTAAAATTACCTCTTTCCCAAAACTATTTTTTGTCATTAATGGAGTTCCTGGATTACCATAAGCATCTGTAATATTTCTTTCAAATAAAGTTGATAAAACTTTACTACTAGTCGAATATCTACTTACTTTCAAAGCTTGTTTTCCAATAAGCGCTTCAGAAACCCATGCAAAACTTTGGTTACCCCAAGTTATTCCCCTAAACCTCATTTTCGTTTTGAACAATTCCTGCTTTTCTAAATTGAAAGGTGCGGCTTGAGAATATACCACATCGTGAAATTCCACATTCTTTTTAATCAAACCACTATCTAAAGGCATACACCAAACCAAAGTAGAAGGTTCATCCGATCTCCATTCGAATCCCCTCGGAATATTCTGAACGTTGTCATTCCCAGAAGGCCTTGTTTCGGCACTCGGCAAATCAGCCACCTCTTTAATGAGTTTACCTGTAGCATCCATTACCAAAATAGATGTAGGGAATCCATTAGCTGTAACTAAATATGAAAAAGGTTTCTTTAAAACTTCTAACAAAAAGTACTTTTTGTCAGGCGATAATGTGTACGATTCAAAAATGCCAGGTTTACCAAAAGTTGTTTCTACCCCCCCACGATTTATAACAATTTGAGCCATTGCCATAAACTCAAATAATTGCTCATCATAAGGAGTTTTGATTAAATCTTGATAGGTGCGACCAGGTGCAGCTTTTCCAATATTTTGTTGTATTGTAGGTCCTTTTGGTGTAATAGGCTTGGCTGGTGCAGCATTCGGGCTTGCAATTGCTATTTTGTAAACAATGGTGTTGTCATCAAACCAGGTCAAATCAGCACCTAAAACTACATTTAGAGCTTTAGTATTGATTTTTTTTGCCGTTTTAGTTGCAACATCCAAAATGTACAAATCAACGCGATTGTTGGTTGTATTTGTAAATGCAATCTTTTTTTCGGTAGGACTCCATCTAACATTGCTTGCTAACATATTAACGGGTAATCCATTAACCTTAAATTCTTTATTCGTCTTTAAGTTTTTTAGAGTAAAATTATTAATAAATGTCTGTCTACTAGGAGAAAAATTATTAGGATTTAATCTTAAGCCTGCAATTCTAATTTCAGGTTGACCTAATTCTTCAACTGTTGGGTAAGAATTCCGCTCACTTTGAAACATCCATTCTCCTTTGCTATCAATACTGACATCTGGGGTGGGTTTTGCTAAAAGTAAATCGGCAATTTCTTTTGGTGGCAATTGATAATTAGTTGCATCTTGGGCAGCAGCACCAAGACAAAGAAAAAATGACATCGACAAAACGATGATTTTCTTATTCATAGTTTTTGGTTTTTTTGTTTGTATAATATTATATTTCAAAATTACCTTTTATTAAGTATTTTTTGAGCGTTTTGAAGACAATTGCAAGAAATGCATAGACAACTTTGCTAATTTTTCCTTTTTTTTAAAGAAATACTCTCTGCCGTTTTGCGAATAATTTAGATTAAAATTTGTTGGAATTCAATTCATTATGAAGTAAAAACCAATCTAAATTAAATATTTCTCAACGTTTATGAATTATCCATTTTAAATTTAAAAAAATCTTAAAATGTATCCTTCCCTTAATGGTTAAAAATTTAGAAATTTAAATAGCTTATCCATTAATGAATTACATATTTTAAACCCTTTTCTGTGTCAAAATTTAATAGATAGCCTTTAGTGCTCTTTTCTTCAGATAATTTTGACTTATCTTTTATTATTGGTTCTCCTGGATTAATAAAACTTAATAAAGGATTTGTTTTTTCACTTTGCTTACTATTCGTGACAAATTTCTCCATACTTTTCTTTTCATTCATCCTAACAATACAGGTTCCTCCAATTGTTGAAAAAATGACTGCTTTAGTTAATTCTCCTTTTTCCCATTCCATATCCACTGTAAATCCCCCTCTAGTTTTTAAGCCTTTAACTTTCCCAGTATGCCATGCTTTAGGTAGTGCCGGTAACAAATGTATTTCCCCGGAATGGCTTTGAACCAACATTTCAGCTATTCCAGCTGTAGCTCCAAAATTGCCATCAATTTGAAAAGGAGGATGAGCACAAAATAAATTTGGGTATGTGCCTCCTCCTCCCATGTGATTAGAGTCATTTCCTGAAGTTTTAATAAGATTTGACAATAATTTTAAAGCATGATCCCCATCATTCAATCTAGCCCAAATGTTTACTTTCCATCCCATAGACCATCCAGTTGCTTCGTCTCCCCTCCTTTCCATTACTCTTCTTACAGCTGAAGTTAGTTCCGGATTCTTAATTAGATTAATTTGGTTGCTCGGATGAAAGGCATATAAATGAGAAAAATGACGATGCTTTATATCTGCATCTTCAAAATCTTCTTGCCATTCTTGAAGCTGCCCAAATTTTCCGATTTGATAAGGCAACAATTGATTTAAACTTTGATTAACTTTTTCTGAAAAATCATCTTCTAAATGAAGAATTTTAGCTGCTTCAACATACCTTGAAAAAGATTCACGAATTATAGCCATATCCATGGTGGGGCCTGCACTAAAAGTTCCAAGCTTATGGTCGCCATAAAGAAAGTTCTGTTCAGGGGAGTGCCCAACTGGCGTAAGTAAATAGCCCTTTTCGTTTTTAACTAACCAAGTCATATAAAACTCCACCGCACCTTTCAAAAGTGGAAAAACTTCATTTTTTAAAAATGTTTTATCTCCGCTAAACAAATATTTTTCCCAAAAATGACTAGTTAACCAACCAGCAGCCATAGGCCAAAAAGAGCAATCGCATTTGTCGACTGGTTCAGAATGTCTCCAAATGTCCATATTGTGATGTGCCACCCAACCTTTACTACCATACATGTTTTTAGCTGTTTCCTTTCCATTACTTGCCAATTCTTTAATTGCCTTAAAAAATGGTTCTTGGCATTCAGACAAATTCGTTAATTCGGCAGGCCAGTAGTTCATTTGGGCATTAATGTTAATCGTATAGGCACCATTCCATGGAGGAACCATTAAATCATTCCAAATTCCTTGTAAATTG
>JANNWE010000270.1:0-6448 GCA_031414675.1 Cytophagaceae bacterium | reverse complement strand
TTTTCTCCTTTTAAGTCTGCTATTTCTTGCAAAGTTAAATCTTCAATTTCGTTTAATACAAACACCTCACTTTGGTTTTTTGGAAGTTCGCCTAAAGCCAATTGGAGTTCATTCCAGAAAGTTTCTTTGAAAAGCTGCAATTCGGGGTCGTTACTTTCATCTAGTAGGAGTATTTCTTTAAAAAATAATTCCCCATCTTCCCCTTCGTATCCAAAGTCGTCTAATGTCTCTGGAGTATTTTTACGGTACCTATCTACAACTTTATTTCTGGCAACTTTATAAAGCCAAGCACTTACATTTTCTATTTCTTCGATATTTCCAAAACTTGAAAGTTGATACCAAACGTCCTGTAAAATGTCTTCGGCATCTTCATTAGACCGCACTTTTCCACGGATAAAGCCAAACAGCTTTTTGCCAAACTGCTGAATTGTGGATTTTATGCTTTTGGTCTCTTCACTCATTTACAATCTTTGCTTTTTTTAGTACGACGATCCAAATGTGTTTTTACTTTAAACTAAGAGATTTATTTTTTTGGTATTTACCTGTTACTTAATTTTTGTTGTTTTTCTTTTTTCTGCTACCAAAAGTTCTACCACCAAATCATAGCTTCTTGAGCCTTCTTCTATTCCATTTGATTTTAAAAATAAATCATAGAAAGGAGCTATAATATATTTTTGAAAAGGGTTTCTAAATTTTTTCCAGACTGCTTTTTCTTTTTCTAAGTCTTTAATTACCAGCGGGTCAAGTTTTTTAAATAAACTTTTCGAAAGCGTACTATCTATTTCCCAAACTTTATTTAGGGTTCTAAACACCAGTCCATAATTTGCTGAATATCGAAATATGGGATTGGGGTGATTTCTGCAAGCTAAATACGCTATGAAATTGGCTTCGTCTTCAGAGGCAAAACCTAATTGATGTGCCATTTCATGGCTACAAACAAATGGTGCCTCATAAAGTACATTATGTGTATTTATGTTAGCTTCACCTGTAGGAAACATATATATTCCGCTTGTGCTCATGTAAGCCAAAAGCGTACTACCCGCTGCTTTTTTTAATGAAGAATTTTGATACGATAAAAATGGAAAAATAACACTTAATTGGTGGTATCCTTTTGGAGCTTGTTTAAAAATTTTTTCTAAGGTAAATTTTCCTAACGAGTCTTGATTTACAATTTTTCGAGAAACATTTGTTTCTTCAATTAACGACTCAGTTAATGAAATAATTTCTGAATCAGTAATGTTTTCTTTATTTAAATTCATCAATTCATCTATAGGTTTTTTATGATATGCCAGTCCCCAAGTAAGCATATAAAACAAATAAACGGGAGATAGAAAAGCTAAAATATTTAAAAGGAATTGTTTAAAGTGTAATTTTTTTTTTTGAAATAGATAAATTGACTTGAATAACCACCAGATTAATCCAATACCCGCAAAATAAACCAAAATAAGTCCGATTGAAAAGTTGAAAGGAGAAGTAATAATTCGAAGAAATCTAGATAAATGTCTAAAAAAGTGGTTTATATAATTAAATTCTATCCAATCTGGGTTATTTGTGAGGATCTTAAATAGGACAATTTGTGCTAAAAGAAGTACTAAAGAAGCAATTTTCCAGCTTTGATTTTTCATACCTATTTAAATGAAATATTGAATAATACCGTAGGTACAAAAAGCAAATATGGTCACCATGCTAATCCATAACAAAACATTGTAAAGTGTGGAAGGATGAGTGATATCTAGTTTTCTGAAATATTTTATATACAACACAGCATATATTACTAAGATTAACATTACAGAGCCAACAATGCCACCCGAAATAACCATAATCATTGGTAATTTTATAAATAGAAACAATAGCGTCCAGGTGAATGGTAATAACCAAGCGAGAATCAAAATGCTTTTTTTACGTTCTTTCAAATTATAAAAATTAATCCAGCCAATTTGACCAAAAATATCGCTTATCTGGCGGGTCCATGCTGCCAATGCAGCAAAAACAGTCGAAAATAAAATTACGAATGCACCTAAAAGGAAGAAGTTTTTTGACCATTTACCTAAAGACTCGGTAAAAATAGAAGAGAGCGTTTCTATCATTGCGTAGCCCTCGGGTATCTGACCGTTTTTGTGTAAGACAGCCGCACCAAGTAGATAAAAAGAAGCAGTGACTGTAGTGTAAATAAACATCGCTAGTATTGCGTCTAATTGCATAACTTTAATCCATCCTATAGCTCTTTTTCTCCACGCTTCCGTGTCTTTTTTTGGTCCTACATGCGAAGCATATCCCTTTTCCAAGCACCAATAATTATAATGAATTATTTCATCGCCACCTACTCCAGTTATTCCAAAAGCACCAAAAGCAAAAGCCAAGGCGGCCTTTGGTAATTTAAAAGTAAGGCCCGATTTTACATCTTCAAAGTTAAATTGATAAGGTGTAAATTTTAAAAAATAGAGAGAAGCTAAAGTAAAGATTGTAAAAAAAGCAATCATATATAGGGATAGCTTTTCGAGGCTTTGATAATAGCCTTTTTGTACCAAAAGGGCCCCAGTTAGAGCAACTAAAAATGCCATTAAAGAAACAGGGATCATTGGAAAAGCCATGTTTAGGGTTATGGCTACTCCTCCAACAATTCCTCCAACCTGTACCAATTTTAATATCATTAATGTAAAAATAGTCCATACAGACCACCTAGCTTTTCCAAATTTTGGTCCAGGTAAATTGTTGAATATTTGCATGGCGGTTTCACCAGTAAGTACGGTATGTTTTCCAAACTCCAGCTGTACCATAACTTTTATTATACAGCTGACCAAAATCAACCAAAATGTTACAAAACCGGCTTTTGCTCCTAAAGTTGTCGTAGCTATTAATTCCCCTGATCCAACAATTGCAGCCGACAAAATAAGACTTGGCCCCAAGAACTTTAATCTTTCTCTAAACTTTTGTGGTTCTTTTATTGTTTTTTCATCACTTAGTAAATATGGGTCATTCATGTTTTTTCGGGTTTTAATAAAATTACTACATCGCATTGGAATAAAAAAGCCCGCAGGAAAATTTCCTGCGGGCTCTTGTCTAAAACAAATAAACAAACTTAGTCTATAGTTACGCCTCCACAATAATTACGATTAATACTGCCTTCATATACTCCACAAATTAGCAAACCATCCTCTCCATTTTTATTTGCTTGTTCTATTGCAGCCTTTACGTCTTTTATGGAGTTTACTTTTGTGTTGCCTACTCTTGTAACAATAAAACCTTCTTCTATATTGGTCTCACGAGCAATGTATCCAGCACTTTCTAAAGACTTTATCCTTACCCCATTTCTTATGCCAATTTTTTCTTTTTCTTTTGGAGATAATTCTTCGAACTCCACACCTAATTTAATAAATGCCGAAGTAGCTGCCTCCTCTTTTCTTACAACGCCTTCTCCTCCTTTGTCATTTTTAAGTGTTACACCTATATCTTTAATAGCCCCATTTCTATTAATAGTTAAAATTACTTTCTCGCCAGGTCTTTTTCTACCAATCAATTCTCTAAACCTTGGGCCCGACTTTGTCTCTACGCCATCAACTTTTACAATTACATCCCCTTTTTTAACTCCAGCGGCATTTGCTGATCCTGACTCAGGCACCTCTGCTACATAAATTCCTTCCGTAATATCTGTGTCAAATTCCTTGGCTACTTTACTGTTAAGCTCTACCGGAGCCAATCCAAGAAACCCTCTTTGTACATTTCCAAATTTAATTAAATCAGCAGATACCTTTTTTACTATTGTACTTGGCACAGCAAAAGCGTAGCCTGCGTATGCTCCATTCGGAGAGGCGATGGCTGTGTTTATCCCAATTAAATGCCCATTTAAATTTACTAAAGCACCTCCACTATTCCCTGGGTTTATGGCCGCATCTGTTTGAATAAATGATTCAATTGGATTGTCGGCTCCTTTTGAGCTTCTACTTTGACCGTTTTGACCCCCTTGACCTAGAATGTTTATGTTTCTACCTATTGCACTTACTATACCTGCCGTAACTGTTGACTCTAAGTTAAAAGGATTTCCTACTGCTAATACCCATTCTCCTACTTTTGCTTCATCAGAATTCCCAAATACTATGGCAGGCAATTTATTTTCTTCTATTTTAATAACAGCAATATCAGTATTTGGGTCAGTGCCAACGATAGTAGCTGTATATGATTTTTTATTATAAGTCACCACCTCTAAATCTTCAGCTCCTTCTACAACGTGATTGTTGGTAACTATATAACCGTCTTCAGAAATAATTACTCCAGAGCCAGAAGATTCTTGTTTTTGAGTACGTCCACCTCCACCAAACAGGTCATCGTCAAGGCCAAAAAACTGATCAAATATAGAAGGCATTTGTCTTACTGATCTTGAAGTTTTAGCTTTAATATGGACAACAGCCGGTGCTGAAACACCTGCTGCAAAAGTAAAATCACCAGGTTGACCTGCTGGAATGTTGTCATAATTTACCAAACTTGCACCATTTTTGGATGGAGCTTCATTTAGAATAACATCACCTTTATGATCGCTTATGGCTTTGTATCCCGCTATTGTAGCAACACTGGAGGCTATTGCGATTATTGCTGTTTTCCAAGAATTATTAATTGTCATTTTTCTAATTTATAAAAGTTAATGATTTTAAAACACAAATTTATTTTTACTTTATACAATAACGCAAATTAATTCAATAAAATTTTTTTTCTTTTAAATTCTTAACAATTATTAACTAAAAACACCTTACCGTGCATGGTAAGGTGTTGATTTTCGTAAATAAAAGATTAATTAATAGAAATCAATATGGGCTCTTTAACTTTTGCTTCTTCTTTTTTGGGAATTGTTAGATGTAAAATACCATCTTTATAGCTCGCTTCAATTTTCTCTGAATTTACGGTTGTGGGCAATCTAAAAGACCTTGTAAAAGAGCCAAATGAATATTCTTTTCTCAAAAAAGTTTCTGTTTTCTCCTCGGATTCGGTTTTCTCTTCTGCTGAAATTGTTAAGTTGCGTTCATGAACTTCCACCTTAAACGAATCTTTTTTAAAACCCGGGGCTATCAATTCAATTCCGTAATTTTCTTCTGTTTCCTTTATATTAGCTGAAGGCAAATTTGAGTTGAAATTTGAAGTGTTTGGCTCCCCGAAAAATCCGTTAAACAAAGCAGGAAAAGAATTTAAATTGTCATAATTTCTCAAAACAGTTTTCATAATTATTGTTTTTTTAAGTGTTTAAAAATTTTATTTACACTCTTTGCATCAAATTATATTCCAGCCCAAAAAAGAAGACAAAGTGTCTGTTTTGATGAATTTGTTTAAACAAATAAAGACAAAATGTCTGATTTTTGTATTTGTAAGGCTGACAATTTAGCTTTTCAATAATTAATAATAGAAATAAGAAAATCGTATTAATGTATTTTTTTAATGGTTGATTAAGAAAATTGAATAATTTAGAATTTGTATACCTAAGAAAAGAACATATTTTGTTTTTTATTAGCTATCCCTTTTTAAGGAGTAAGATTTCAGATGTTTTTTGTTAAATATTAAAAAAAAACTTCAGATAATTAGTCTGAAGTTTTAAGAATATTTTAAACAGAAAATTAATAATAAAAGAGGCCTAAACCCAAAATTTATAAATGAATGACCTCATCATAAGCCATGGCTGCCGCTTCCATTATGGCTTCTGACATTGTAGGATGAGGATGAACGGACTTCACTATTTCCATTCCCGTAGTTTCTAAATTTCTCGCTACTACCACTTCCGCAATCATTTCTGTAACGTTGTTTCCAATCATATGACAGCCTAACCATTCGCCATATTTGGCATCGAAAATTACTTTTACAAACCCTTCTGGTGTGCCACCAGCTTTTGCTTTGCCAGATGCGGAAAAAGGAAACTTACCTACTTTAATTTCATAACCAGCCTCCTTTGCTGCTTTTTCTGTGTACCCCACAGAGGCAATTTCCGGTGAACAATACGTGCATCCAGGAATGTTTGCATAGTTTAAAGGACGTGGGTGGTGACCAGCAATTTGCTCCACGCAAATAATTCCCTCCGCAGAAGCTACATGCGCAAGAGCCTGGCCAGGGGTAACATCTCCAATAGCATAATATCCCGGGACATTGGTTTGATAATATTTATCTACTAAAATTTTGCCTCTGTCTGTAGCTATTCCTACTTCTTCTAGCCCAATGTTTTCAATATTAGCCGCTATGCCAGCCGCAGATAATACCAAATCTGATTCTATTTTTATTTCGCCTTTTGGAGTTTTTACGGTAGATACACAGCCAGAACCCGAAATATCAACATGCTCAACGCTTGAGTTGGTATATATTTCAATTCCCATTTTCTTGTATTGTTTCGCAAGCTCTTTTGATATGTCTTCGTCTTCTACAGGCACAATATTGGGCATAAATTCTACTATGGTTACTTTAGTACCCATACTTGCAT
>JANNWE010000269.1:0-3182 GCA_031414675.1 Cytophagaceae bacterium | reverse complement strand
GGTAAATTGGCTTCTTGAACAAAATGCTTTGAAATGCTAGGATTAAAAAGCTCTTTTAAAAATGATTTTTCATGAATGGCCAATGCGAGTACATCAGGTTTATTTGTTTTAATATATGTTTCTAAAGCACTTATAATATTTGTTCTGTTAAGGCTTTTTACTTTAAGGTTTTCTTCTTGAAACTCCTCTTTTAACAATTCTTCCGTTTCTTCTACTTCATTTGCAATATTCAAATCAAAATATTCATGAATATGTACAATTTGATATTTTGAACCTAAAGAACTTGTTATTTCTAATAATCTCTGAGTTGCCAATATTTCATCTTCTTTAAAATCGGCCGCATACAATATGTTTTTGGGGGGGTGAATTGCGGCATATTGGGGTATTACCCACACGGGACAATTCGCTTCTTTTGTTACTTTTTGAGTATTTGTGCCTATCCATTTATCAAAAAAATTATTTGCCCCTTTTGTACCCATTACTATCATTTCGGCATGAACTTTAGTCGCCACTTCTACTATTCTATCTGAAATTATACCATATTCAATCCTTTGACTCACATGCTTTTCTTTCAATCCTGAATTCTTTAAAAACACTTGGGTATATTCCTCTAAATCAACCTTTGCTTGTTTTTCTCTTTCCCAGATAAAATTTTCTATGTCGCTAGGCAATTGATATTCTGAAATAGTAGGAATAGTATAAATATGCAACAAGACCACATCTGCTTTAAGCTTTTGAGCTAATATTCCAACATATTTGGAAGCATGAGTAGCATTTTCGCTAAAGTCTGTAGGAAAAAGAATGATTTTCATTTCTCAATTTTAAATATTTAGGAACAAAGTTGAAGGAATAATCCTCTTTTTTACATGATTATGGCTATTTCAAAAACTGATTTTTGTTAGAAAAACGTAAAACATGTATCATATAAGTGATAAAAAGTTCTCTAGATATTTGTATTTATATGTTTAATTTTCAGCAAATTATATGATAGAAGCCTACTCGCCAACACAGTGTTATCATTGCGGCTTAAATTGTAAGGACGATTCTTTTAAAAATGAGGATAAATTATTTTGTTGTAACGGTTGCCAATCGGTATACGATATACTTCAGGAAAATAACCTATGTCAATATTACAATCTTGCAAAAATGTCTGGGAATACGCCGAAAGTTGGGCACTTTGTTTTTTTAGAAAACGAAAATATTGTCAAAGGTTTACTTGATTTTCAGAATGAAACACACGCTAAAATAACTTTTTTTGTTCCAAAAATTCATTGTAGCTCTTGTTTATATCTTTTAGAAAACCTTTATCGTATTTATCCCGCTATTGAACGGTCATCCGTAGATTTTTTAAAAAAACAAGTAACAATCACATTTAAAAATAAAGAGATTAATCTTAAGTCCATTGCAGAATTGCTAAGTTCAATTGGCTATGAACCTCTAATAAGCCAAAAAGACCAATCCCAAGAAAAACAAAAAAGAACAGATCGGTTGCTATTAACCCAGCTAGGTGTTGCTGGCTTTTGTGCTAGCAATATCATGTTATTTAGTTTTCCAGAATATTTAGGTTTGCAAGAAACATCCTATAGGTCTCTTTTTGGATATTTAAATATTATTTTGTCTATTCCTGTACTGTTTTTTTCTGGTTCTAGCTATTTCGTGTCTGTATATAAAAGCTTAAGGAACAGAATAATAAATATCGATTTCCCTATATTGTTGAGTATTTTAATTTCATTTTTTACTAGCATATACCAAGTAGTTTTTAAAAATGGGGCTGGCTATTTTGATTCATTAAGCGGTCTGATTTTCTTTCTTTTGATTGGCAAATGGTTTCAACAAAGAACATATAGTTTTTTGTCATTCGAACGCGACTACAAATCATATTTACCACTTGCTGTTGTCCGGCTTATACAAGGAAAAGAAGAGTGTGTTTCCATTCAAGAGTTAAAAAAGGGAGATAAAGTTATAGTAAGAAATGGGGAGTTAATACCAGCCGATTCGATGTTATTTAACGGGGTTGCTCATATAGATTATAGCTTTGTGACTGGTGAAACCAATTTAGAAGACAAAAAATTGGGAGATTTGCTGTATGCTGGAGGAAGACAAATGGGAGGTGCTTTAACATTAGAGGTTGTTAAAGAGGTTTCTCATAGCTATTTATCTCAGCTATGGAATAATGACACTTTCAAAAAAAACCATACAAGCCGAATCCAAGCATTTTCAAATGCGGTAGGTAAATATTTTACTTTTGCGGTTTTAGCCTTAGCCACATGTGTGGGAATATATTGGCATTTGAACGATTCAAGTAAAACTTTAAACGCTCTCATTTCCGTTCTCATAATTGCTTGTCCTTGTACTTTATCTCTAAGTTATCCTTTTGCATTAGGAAATGGACTACGGCTTTTTTCTAGACGAAATTTTTACCTAAAAAATAGTGGCGTAATAGAGCAAATGGCCAATTGCGACACACTGGTTTTTGACAAAACGGGTACATTGACCCAAACAAATAGCCCCCTTCCTATTTTTGTAGGCAATATTCAATTGTCTGAATTTGAAAAACAAATAGTAGCTTCGTTAATAAGCAATTCTTCACATCCTATATCGGTAAAATTAAAATCTTTTTTAAATCAGAAGGTACTATTGCCCCTAGAAAACTTTAAAGAGATCCCAGGAAAAGGAATAATGGGAGAGTATGAAGGCTTAACTATTAAGCTTGGGTCTAATAAATTAATAAAGACAGAAAAAAAATTAGAAAACGAAATCCTTCCCTCTGCCTCCGTGGCACATTTGGAGATTAACCAACAATACATAGGATATTTTTTAATTTCCGCTTCATATAGGGATGAAATAAAAGATACCTTGTTAGAATTATCTAAGACTTTTGACACGTATTTGCTATCTGGCGACAAGGACACTGAACGAATGTCTTTAGCATCTTCTTTCGCTTCTAGTAAAAATTTGTATTTCAATTGTAGTCCACAAGAAAAACTTGACTTTATTAAAAATCTTCAAAATAAAGGGAAAAAAGTAATTATGCTTGGTGATGGGCTAAACGATGCTGGTGCATTAAAACAAGCAGACGTAGGGATAGCAGTAACCGAAGACACGTTAAATTTTACACCAATGAGCGATGCCATTCTACAAGCTGACCAACTAAAATCGCTCCCCAAATTTTTAAAATACAG
>JANNWE010000268.1:0-7221 GCA_031414675.1 Cytophagaceae bacterium | reverse complement strand
GTATCGAATGTTTCTTTTAATTTTTCTATGAATAATTTGATGACTTTTACTAATTATCCTGGTTATAACCCAGACTTAGGTTCTTCTAATGCCCTTCAAACAGGATATGATACGCTTAAGTATCCAAACAGACGGGATTATATTTTGGGATTGAGATTCCAACTTTAAAATTAGTTTTTTAAATAAATTTATTTTTAAATCAATGAAATTACAAAATAGCATTAGAATTTTTATCGGTGTTTTTATTTTAAGTTTTACACTCACCTCTTGTGAAGATATTTTAAATGAACAGCCGTATTCTCAGTTGTCTGATCAACAATTTTGGAAAACAAGTGCAGACGCAAATGCTGCAATTTCAGGCATATATGATGCCATGCAAAAACACTACAGAGAACGTTATTTTTTACAAGGGGAGATGCGTTCTGATAATTACGTAGCCAGTGCATCAGCTAGTGCAAATGGATTAGAATTGGTAAACAATACTTTAACTTCTGCCAATAACGTTTCAGATTGGACACTTTTATTCCAAGCCATAGGAAGGGCGAATATTGCAATTGAAAAGATACCTACTATTTCAGGTTATGATGTTTCACTTTTAGCAGAGGCAAAGGCATTAAGGGCTTTTTTGTATTTTGATGCCACCAAAATTTGGGGTGATGTGCCTTTGTTTACAGATGCCATTACTAACCCAAATCAACAGTTTCTTAGACCACGAACCGACTTCAATAAGATTTTAAATGAAGTGGTAATACCCGATATGTTAGATGCTGAAAAAACTATTTCAAGTGCAAAAACTGATTTTAGATTTTCAAGAGCAAGTGTCCTAGCTTTGCAAGCCACAGTATATATGCATCTTCGAAAATTCGCGGAGGCGAGAGTAGCACTTAATAAATTAGTGGCATCAAGAGCATACAGTCTAGTCACTACGAGAGATTCATGGTTAAAGCTATTCTTAAATGATACTGTCACACCTGGATTGGGAAGATTTATGACTGGAACTGAGTTAATTCTTTCAATAGGATATTCTTTGACCGAAGACTCTGATCGATCAGGAATAAATAATATATTTTTTGCTGGTTTGCCGACGTATAATATTTCTCCAAGATTGACAACAAAATGGCTAAGTGCTTTTCCAACGGACTCTACGCTTTTCAAGGCCAAATACCCTGGATTTGTTCCAAAAGCCGTAACAGCCACCGGTGCTAAACTTTGGGGCGATTGGAGGTATTTAGAAAGTAGGGAACTTGCTCCATCTGGGACAACCCTACCAAGAGTAGCAAAATATAATAAAATAAATATTAATCAGACCTTTGACGACACAAGCATACATTTGTTTCGATATGCTGATATGATTTTGCTTTTAGCCGAAGCAGAAAACCAATTAGGTAACACGGTTGCAGCTGTAACAGCTTTAAATCAAATACGTGACGCAAGACAATTGCCTCTTGTAGATGTTAAAACAATTTTGAATAAGGAGCAACTGGAAAATATAATTCTGGACGAAAGGCAATTTGAATTGTTAGCCGAAGGAAAAAGATGGTGGGATCTTGTTAGAACCAACAAAATTGCGGAAGTAATGGGGCCGATTAACAAGCAAACTAACGATAAAATAGTTTTTCCAATTTGGAATACACATCTAATTGAAAATAAATTACTTATCCAAAACCCTGGGTATAACTGATAAATTATTAATAAAATGAAAATAAATAAAATAACATTCTACGTTAAGATATTAATAGGTTTTTCTGCTTTTTTAGTAATAAGTTGTGGAGACCTTAAACAACAAGAAAAATTTATTTTTAAGCCAGGTATTCCTGAGCTAGTAACCTTTAAAGATCAAACCGCTTGGGAGTTTATTCAAAAACAAACTTCTACGGTTGGGGCTGTTCCTTCAGGCAATAAATTTGATTTTATGATTACTCTGATAAAAGTGGCGGGTTTAGAAGAGGAATATAATAAGAATGTTAGTAATCGCACTTATTTATTATTAAATAACTCCTCATTTACAGGAACTGGTAGAATAAATGCACTACTCACAGGTGTTGTTGCAGGAACGGGTGATTTAACAAAAGTAGACAAAGTGAGAGCAGCGAATTTGCTAAAATATCATATTATAGATGCTTATGTTAATCAAACTACTTCTTTACCCATCTATTTTGTAAATTATGAATTTAAAACCCTATTAGATGGACCTAGCGGAATCATTAAAATTCAAAGAAACGAAAGGTACAGTTTGACCATAAATAATGCTCCTGATTTGCCTTCCACTCGTAGAACTACCGGCGTCACTTTACATAATTATATTTTTAAGAATGGCATTGCTCATATAATTAGTTCATATGTAGGTATTACGGCTTTTTAATTTAAAATACTTGCCAAAATTCAATATAGTTTAAAGAATTCTAGTCTAAAGATTTTTGTGTTTATTTGTTCAACTATTTATTTACTGATAAAAATTTATTTTTATTAAAAAATATCAAATTTTGAACCCCATAAAATTCTAATTAATTTTAAAGTACTCCCCAAAAGTTAAAATGAAAAAGTTCTTATTTTTAATACTATTTATTTCAAGTTTCACCTGGAGTATTTTTGCACAAAAAAAAGAAAGTAGTTTAAAGTCTAAACCCAATATTATTTTCATTCTTACTGATGACCATCGTGCGGGTGCTTTGGGTTATGCAGGCAACAAATATGCCCATACGCCAGAGATGGATAAACTTGCAAAGTCTGGGGTGTATTTTAAAAATGGTTTGGTAACAACGCCGATTTGTGCTGCTAGTCGAGCTAGTATTTTCAGTTCAGTTCATGAGCGAAGTCACCGTTATACTTTCCAAACCGACGATATTAAGCAGCAATATATGGAAAATGCCTATCCAAAGGTTTTAAAAAATGCTGGGTATTACACAGGTTTTTTTGGCAAATTTGGCGTGAAATACGATGACTTAAATGGCTTGTTTAATGAACATGAAGACTATGATAGAAATGGAAGATATACCGATAGACGGGGTTATTTCTTCAAAAAAATAGGTAAAGACACCGTTCATTTAACCCGATATACTGGTCAAAAAGCCATTGATTTTATTGAAAACGCACCAACTGACAAACCCTTTTGTTTGTCTTTAAGTTTTTCCGCCCCTCATGCTCATGACAACGCACCAGACCAATATTTTTATGATGAGCAAACGGCTCATTTATTAGAAAATGTTAAAATTGATCCTCCATTAATGGGCGAAGACCAATTTTTTAATGCTCAACCAGAAGGGGTGAAAGCTGGGTTTTCTCATTTGCGGTGGACTTGGCGATTTGATGATCCTGAAAAATATCAGCGTATGGTTAAAGGCTATTATAGAATGATTGCGGGAATTGATTTAGAAATTGCTAAGATTAGAGAACAATTAAAAAAGAAAGGTCAAGATCAAAACACAATTATAATTCTTTTGGGTGACAATGGCTACTTTTTGGGAGAAAGACAATTAGCAGATAAATGGATGATGTACGATAAATCTATTAAAGTGCCATTTATTATTTATGATCCTAGGTCAAAAGTGCATCAAGATATCGACCAAATGGCCTTGAATATTGATGTACCAGCTACTATTTTAGACTTTGCGGGCATAAAGCAGCCTAAGGTTTACCAAGGAAAGAGTTGGCAACCAATTGTAAATCAAAAGTTGAAAACCTTAAATAGAGATACGGTTTTGATTGAACATCTTTGGGAATTCGACAATATTCCTCCTAGCGAGGGCGTGCGTACCAATGAATGGAAGTATTTCAGATATGTAAATGATAAATCTTGGGAAGAATTGTACAACCTGAAATTGGATCCAGATGAAATTGAAAATTTAGCTAAGAATCAAAAATATGGGCAGGTTTTAGCCCAACTTCGCAAAAAAACAGAAGACCTCATACAGAAATTCCAAGACAACTATTCTTCTGCCCCTACAGGTCTGATGATAGAATTTATTAGGCAACCGGCCACGGTTTTACTTAAAGACAATACTCCAGAATTTGGATGGCTGGTTTCAAAAGAAGCTATTTCGCAATCCGCTTACCAAATTTTAGTGGCTTCTAATAAAACAAATATCGATAACAATCTTGGAGACGTTTGGAATAGTAAACAAGTTCGTAGCAATCAGTCTTCCAATGTTTCATTTAAAGGGAGCGAGCTAAAGCCTGGTGTTCAATATTATTGGAAAGTTAGAATTTGGGACATTGACAATCGTACCAGTAGCTATTCAGAAAGTCAGCCATTCCAAATTAGCCCCGAACAAAATTCGATAGCAACTACGAATATTTTTCAAATAGAAAAAAAGAAAGGAAAGGTTTTTCTAAATAAAGGGAATGGGAGCTATTTTATTGATTTTGGAAAAGCCGCCTTTTCAAACTTAGAGTTAACTTATAATTCCCCTAAAAACGATACCCTACTAGTTAGAATTGGAGAACAACTTGAGAACAAAGCTATTAATCGCAAACCGATGGGAAGTATTCGTTATCAAGAAATTAAGATGCCAGTGCAAACCGGAAAAAGAACCTACCAACTTAAAATTAAGCCCGACGAACGAAATACTAAATCGATGGCCGGTGCAATTATTTTGCCTGATTCATTTCCAGTTTTGTTGCCTTTCAGATATTGTGAATTAGAAAACGTATCGGGTACTATATCTGCCAATGATATAGTTCAGAAAGCCTATTTTAGTTATTTCGAAGATAACCAAAGTTCTTTTAACAGTTCAGATACTACGCTTAATCAAGTTTGGGATTTATGTAAGTATACCATAAAAGCAAGTTCTTTTTCTGGATACTATCTGGATGGGGACCGGGAAAGAATACCCTATGAAGCCGATGCTTATCTCAATCAGTTAAGTCATTACGCTACAGACAGAGAATATGGCATTGCAAGAAAGACAATTGAGTATTTTATGGAGCATCCCACTTGGCCTACAGAGTGGCAATTGCATGTGGCCTTGATGTTTTATCAAGATTATATGTATACGGGCAATACCGAATTAATTGCTAAATATTATGAAGAATTAAAGCATAAAACATTGATGGAATTGGTGAGAGAAGACGGTTTAGTGAGTTCTTCATCTCCGAAAAACACTCCAGAATTTATGCAAAAATTGGGTTTTAAAGATCCAAATATTAAATTAAAAGACATAGTAGATTGGCCACCAGCTCAAAAGGACACAGGTTGGAAATTGGCGACAGCAGAAGGCGAGCGGGATGGCTTTGTATTTATGCAAATCAATACGGTAATAAATGCTCTTTTCTTCAAAAACATGGAAATAATGGCAGAATTTGCCAAGGTTCTAAAAAAGCCGGAAGAAGAAAACCAGTTTAGAATGATGGCCTTTCGAGCAAAAAATGCTATTAACGACAAATTATTCGATAAAAAATCAGGTGCATATGTTGACGGAGAGGGCACAAATCATTCATCACTTCATGCAAATATGATGGCCTTGGCATTTGATATTACTCCTGAATCTAATAAGAAATCTGTGGCCGAATTTATCAAATCGCGAGGTATGGCTTGTAGTGTTTATGGATCGCAATATCTTTTAGAGGCATTATATAATGCCAATGAAGCAGAATATGCCTTAAAATTAATGACTGCTAAAGATGACAGAAGCTGGTGGAATATGATTCGAATCGGATCTACCATGACATTGGAAGCATGGGATACAAAGTATAAGCCCAATTTGGATTGGAACCATGCTTGGGGAGCGGCTCCTGCCAATATAGTGGCTAGAAATATGTGGGGAATTCAGCCTAAAACGCCATCAGGAACTATCATGGAGATCAAACCGCAATTGGCCTCATTGACCTCCTGCAAAATAACTGTTCCAACTATGAAAGGACCAATTTATGCCTCATACCAAAGAAATAGTAAGATTCTTCAAACCTATAGTTTTGAACTTCCTGCTAATGTTTCGGCTGAACTTTTATTGCCGTTTTCGGCTGAAGATACTGTACTTTTAAACGGGAAAAAGGTAGATACCGCATTTAAAACTATTAGGCTTTCATCAGGGATTAATAATTTGGAATTAAAAGTGAATACTTTTTAGAACACTATTTTTATTCTTAATTCAATTCGGAAATAAAAAAATGATTTGATTTTTGCTCACTTAAACCTAAAGGAGAAATCTCTAATTTTTGAATTTCATAAAATTTTATAAATATGGCTGCTTTTCATTATGCTTTTAAAGTAAAAGACATTCAATCAACACGGAAATTTTACATTGATATTTTGGGTTGCTTAGAAGGTAGATTTACCGATTCTTGGATTGACTTTGATTTTTTTGGGCATCAGCTCTCTGCCCATGTAAGTAATAATCTACCACCTTTAGATTATTGTGGAACAGTTGATGGAATCCGCGTTCCTATTCCTCATTTTGGATGCATAGTGACATACGAGCAATTCGATGAAATTCAAAAAAAATTAGAAGTAAACAGTATTAAATTTATTGTGAAGCCATCTAAAAGATACCAAGGACAAGTTGGAGAACAATTGACCATGTTTATAATTGATTTTAGTGACAACCCAATTGAGTTTAAAGCTTTTAAAGATGAATCTGAAATTTTTGCAAAATGATTGAAAACCTAAAAACCGTGAGATGGAATAGCTACATTTTCATCTTTTTACTTAGTTGCTCTTATAGTATTCTTGCTCAAAAAACTCTTGTAGAAATAAAAGGCAATCAGTTTTTCATCAACGGCAAACCCACTTACCAAGGTCGGATTTGGAAAGGAAACAAAATCGAAGGTTTATTGATAAATTCTAGAATGGTTCAAGGAATTTTTGATGATTTGAACCCAGAGAGTTCTAGCGAATTTGCCTATCCAGATACCAGAAAATGGGATGCAGATAGAAATACGAATGAGTTTATTGCAGCTATGCCACTGTGGTATGAACATGGTATGAACGCTTTTACGCTTAATATGCAAGGGGGTAGTCCATACGGTTATGGCAATAAAAACTGCCTAAATCCTGGATTTAGCCCTGATGGTTCATTGTTGCAGCCCTATATGAACCGCTTAGATAGAATTTTGAAAAAAGCAGATGACCTGCATATGGTGGTTATTTTAGGCATTTTTTATTTCGGCCAAGATCAAAATCTGAGAGACGAAACAGCAATTATTACTGCCGTGGATAATTTGACCAATTGGCTTTTTGAAAAAAGTTATAGAAATGTGCTAATAGAAATTACCAATGAAAGTGGC
>JANNWE010000267.1:0-7971 GCA_031414675.1 Cytophagaceae bacterium | reverse complement strand
AATGCAGTGATAGATGAAAAGGCTTTTGACAAAATTTCAGGCTATATTTCGGCTGCAAAAAATGATCAGAATGTTGAGGTAATAGCTGGAGGTGGCTTCTGTGCTTCCAGTAGCGTAATTTAGTACGGGCTCATTTTGAGGAAGTGGTACTTGATATATGGCATTATGCATTATATAACTTGCTTTTATTGATGAAATATGATGCAAGTTCGGAAATTATAGGAATTTAAACAAAAAAAACACTTTTCATTATTTTATTGATAAGTGCTCTTGTATAAAAGTAGAAAAAGTAGTTTTCATGGCTTGTTTAATTTTTAAGTTTTCACGTAAAAAGAAATTATTTTTGATTCAAACAAACAATTTCAATACAAACTTAAATTTTAATAGATTCAGATATTTAACTTTTAAACAAATTGCTTGGATTTTTACGCAAATGGTTTAAAAATGGATGTATACTGCAAATTTTTATAAAAGATAGTTTACCAAAATATAATCCTCTTTTTTCCAAACTTAGTTTTAAAACCTACCTTTAAATGGTATCTAAATTTACAAAAACCTATCTTGTAATTCCGAAGTTGGTAACCAACAAGATGCTCTTTTCCCAAACCATCTAAAACGGTTATTAGAAATCAAATCATACACAAAGTCGGTAAAAAATAGAGGCAAAAGAGCAAAAATCCTTAGCCAAGAATAGTTTGGAAGGTGTTTAACGATTTTAAAAATTGCCTTAGATTTTTTAAAATATTGGTCATCTTGAACCAAAATCAGGGTAGAGAATTCTTGTGTAGATAAATTATTTTCTTTTAAAAAGTTTTGAGCGAATTCTGATTGTAAAGAAGCAAATTTATAATAGGAATTTTTATCGTTTTTTATGACAATTTGTACCGCAGAATTACATAGATTACAAACTCCGTCAAACAAAATCACTGGGGAATGCATAAAAAAAGCCCTAAAAGGGCCGTGTTTTAGAATATTTTTTCATAAGGTAAACGACTCAAAATCAAAAGCAAAGCTAACCCAAAATAGATCATAGAAACTTTAAATTTACGTCCATTTCCAATGGCTCTTTTGGATTTTGCATTACCTACAGTAGCTAAAACAACAGCGATTATATTAGTAAAAGGGTGCTCAATTATTGCCTTTCTAGTTGAACTGTCTTTCATTGCCGTGCCCATATCTGCAAAAGCATTTTGAGCTATTGGAGAAATTATTAATAATATTATGCCTAAAAGCAACATGATATGTGTGGAAACTAAAGCAAAAACATTAATTTTTCTGTGAGAATCTTCAAATATTTTTTCAGAATTTGAACCTATTGCACCGTTTATTGTAGCGAAAGCCAAAAGAGCTAATGATATAAAAGCAATCCAATGATGAGCCTGAAGTATAATAGAATACATAAATATAAATTTTAAAGTTTTCCAAAATTAATAGAATATTTCCTAATAAACACTCAAAAAACAAATATTTGATTTGATATAATTTAATTAATGTATATTTTTTGATGATAAGCTTTAAATTGCCTGTAATTTCTATTTCATTCTATCGAAAACAAACCTAAAATTTTAATGAAAAAATGGTATGATTTTATTCCGCACCCTGTAATAATTCTATTTGGTATGATCGTTTTAGCTTGGATATTTACATATTTAATACCAAGTGGTGAGTTTTTTAGAATGGAAATTGATGGTAAACAAAAAGTGGTTGCTGGTTCTTTTCATTTTGTAGAATCTGCCAGATTAAGCCCCATGGTAATTTTTAAATCCATGCCAAAAGGATATAAGGCCGCTATTGAAGTTATTTTTATTATTATTGCAAGCGGAATAATGTTTGGTATTTTAAATGCCACAGGATCAGTAGAAAACGCGGTAGGTTCTTTTGTAAAAACCTTGGGAAAAAAGAAGCAAAATCTTCTCATTTTTGGCATGACATTCCTCTATGGAATCTTGGGCATGTTTATAGGGTATGAAAATAACATAGCTATGATTCCTATTGCAGCCGTTTTGAGTTTAGCCATCGGAGGGGATTTGGTCTTAGCTACTGGAATTGCAGTTGGAGGGGTAACAGTAGGTTTTGGACTTTCCCCATTTAATCCATATACCGTTGGAACTGCCCAACGTATTGCTGATTTGCCTTTATTTTCAGGGGCTACTTTAAGATTAATTTTATGCCTATTAGGGCTAACAATTATGGCTTGGTATAATATTTCTTATTTTAAAAAAATCAAAGAAAAGCCTTCAAAAGGTTTAGGAAATGATTTAGACTCTTCAGGATTTTCTCTTTCAAAACCATTAGATGCCTTTCAAATGAAATCGAAAGATTGGCTAATTTTATCTTCATTTGTTATCATGTTTTTTGTTTTAATACATGGCGTCTTCCAATTTAAATGGTACCTCAATGATATTTCAGCCCTATTTCTTATATTCTCATTTTTTCTCGTATTTTTTTTAAACAAAACCAACATCGAAATAGGAGAATTATTACTAGACTCCGTAGCCAATGTGGCTCCTGGTGCATTTATGGTAGGTTTTGCTGCTACCATTCGAATAGTTATGGAAGAAGGAAAAGTAAGTGATTCCATAACCTATTATTTAGCCAATTCATTAGCAGGTTTACCCAATTATTTGTCAGCTATTGGCATGGTTGCTACTCAAAGTTTAATGAACTTCATGATACCAAGCGGCAGTGGACAAGCATTAGCAACAATGCCTATTCTTATTCCTTTGGGTGAGCTACTTAATCTTACTAAACAAACGGTTGTACTAGCTTTTCAAGTTGGTGATGGGGTTAGCAATCTTGTAAATCCAACATTCGGAGGATTAATAGCCATGATAGCTATTTGTAGAGTACCTTTTGAACGCTGGCTGAGATTTATTGCTCCAGTTGTGGTTATTTTAATTGCACTTACTCTTATTTTTGTAATGATAGCTGTATTTTTAAATTATGGCCCCGCTTGATTTAAAAAAATCAGTAATGAATCAATTATATTGGAGAAATATTGATTCTTTTTATCTTTTTATTTTAATTGCTTTAACAAATTATAAAAACAAGTGTTACCTTAAAATAAATGAATGGTATACTAATTACAACAATTTAAAATTGTATGTTCTTAATAAAATACATATTTAATAAAAATTTAGAAGCTTAAAAATTATGTCTCTTCAAAAAACCATACATATTTTAGAAAATCTCGTTTCTTTCCCAGTTTTGGGGGGGGATAGCAATTTAGTTATTGTAGAATATATCTCCAATTATTTAACACAAAATGGCATTGAATTTCAATTAGTACCAAACCTTGAAAATACAAAAGCCTCTATGTTCAGTAGAATAGGGCCTGCCTCAGATGGGGGAGTAATTTTATCAGGGCATACCGATGTTGTACCAACCAAAGGGCAAGAGTGGAATAGTAACCCTTTTGAATTGGTAAATGAAAATGAAAAATTATTTGCTCGCGGCTCTTGTGATATGAAAGGATTCATAAGGTGTTGCTTAGCAAGTGTGGAAGTTTTTAAAAATGCACCTTTAAAAAAACCCATTTATTTTGCTTTTTCTTATGATGAAGAAATAGGCTGTTTAGCAGCCCCTGAGCTAGCAAAGGCCATTCATAATTTTTATAGCGAAAAACCTAAATTTGCTATCATAGGCGAACCTTCCATGATGCAACCCATTGTAGGGCAAAAAGGAATTTGTGTATTTAAAACAACCGTTTATGGCTCTGCAGGACATAGTAGCCGAATAAGACAAGAAGTGAGTGCGATTCATGTGGCAGCAAAATTAGTGATTTGGTTAGAAGAAAAAATGAATAAACTGGTTGAGGAGGGAGATGTTGATGACCGATTTGAACCCAACCACACCTCTATTCATATAGGTAAATTTAACGGAGGTATAGCCCATAATATAGTAGCAGATCGATGTGAATTTTGTTGGGATGTTAGAATTATTCCCAAAAGTAGTTTAGCTCAAATTAGGTTGGATTTTGAAACCTATTGTGAAGAAATAGAAAAAGAACTAAAAATAAGATTTGAAGGCGCTAAAATAATTACTGAAATTTATCATCCTGCAGTTCCACCTTTAGATACTCCCGATCACTTGGAAGTTGTAGATTTAATAAAAAAGATATCTGGCAATTCTACTTTAGGGACCGTTTCCTATGCTGCCGAAGCAGGACAATTTTCCGAAGAAGGATTTCAAACAGTGATTTGTGGACCTGGCGACATAGCACAAGCCCATAGAGCTAATGAGTTTATAGCCATTGAGCAATTAGAACAATGTTTGAAAATGCTAGAAAAACTGGCTAACGAATTATCATAATAATAACGAGCAAGAATGCTATCCTCGCTCGTTACTTTAGACGTTTCTTTTTCTTTTCCTATTTATTACATATTCTAAAACAGCATTTTTGGTAGTAAGCCAATTTTTACCTTCTTTGTAAGCATCTATTTTCCCTTGCCTTGCTAGCAAACTAACATATTCGGTGCCATAGGCAATTTCAGGATCTTCAACAATATTCTGAATAAGCTGATAATTTTCATATGTATTATTAAGATTGCTTGTATAAATATCTAAAGATCGCTCAGTTGCTTGTATAACCAAAAGTAGCAATTTCGAATAGTCTCCATTATTTGCTTTGTTTAAAGCATCGTAATATTTCTTTCTATCGTTTCTCAAAATTATGGCAGGTGGAAAACCCTCTTTCATAAGAATAATATTAAAAAGTAAACGAGCTGTCCTTCCATTTCCGTCAAAAAATGGATGTACCCAAACAAACCTATGATGAAAAATTGTTGCCTTAATTATGGGATGAATAGTATTTTCCTCCGCATTAACCCAACTAACCAAATCCTCCATTAAATCTGGCACTTTTAAGGCATTAGGAGGCAAAAAATTAGCCCCTGAAATCCTAACTCCGGAAGTTCTAAATCTACCAATATACTCTTTCTCAATTTTCTGTAAAACCAATGCATGCACATCTAAAATATCTTTTTCGTTAAATTGGTAATTCGTTTTTACCAAACTTTCTAGATATTCGATTGCATCTTGGTGATTTACAACTTCAAAATGTTCCCTTAATGATTTTCCCTTAATAGTAAACCCTTCTTCCAAAACCATTTTAGTTTCTTGCAAAGTCATAGTATTGCCCTCAATACCATTAGAATTATAGGTCCATTCAATGGTAAGGCTTTCTTTTATACTTTTTAAAGCATACTCTGATAAAGGTCTTTTACTATCTAGTAAAGCCTTTTTAATATTTATTCGATCTAAATTTCCTTGAAAACCGTCAAATTCAAAAACATATTTTTTCCAATCCATCCACAAATGTAGGCATAATTTTTTAATATCGGCATCACACAAAAATATATTTACCGATATTAAAATAACTTTGTAAAAAAATAGTGCCTTTGAAAATAGGCACTATTTTTTATTAGAGATTACGATTCGCTTTTCTATTTCATTCCAGCCAAAAACTCTACCAAATCACGTATTTCTCTTTTAGAAAGAATATCTCCCATTGCTGGCATGCTGGAAGGCATATTTTCTCTTTTTGAAATTCTAGAGATAGCCACTTTTGTAGGCTCAGCATCTGAAGTCGTTAATACAATTTCCTTATCGTTTTCTGATGCTATGGTACCCATTATTTCTGTACCATCTTTTAAAACCAAATTCACTTGACCATACCCTGGAGACAATCTGCCACTAGGATTAACTAAAGCCTCCAAAATAATTTCTCGAGAAAGTGATGACCCAATTTTACGCAAATTAGGCCCAACTATTGCGCCCGTTCCTTCTGAACTTAAAGAATGGCATCTTACGCACTGTGCGGTTGAGTTGTTATTGAAAATATTTCTTCCTTCTCTTGAATCGCCACCAAACAAGGACGCTTTAAATTCATCCAACCAACTATCCCCTTTTTTTATTGTTTTTAATTTTTGAATTAAAGGCTCAGAACCAGATTTATTTATAGTTTCTGTTAAATCTAACAAGAGCTCCTTATCTAATTTGTCATTGGCCATTAAGTCTATCAACGTGTTTAACACTTTTTTGGTGTTAGAAATGGGCAAACTAGCTAAAGTATTGACCAAGCGTTGTTTTTCTCGTATGGACCCTTTCTCAAATATGGGTTTCAAAATTTCATCCAGTTGTGCTTCAGATACTGATATTTTAGGCAAAGACCCAATAGCAGCAGCACGGACCTCACTTTTTTCATCAGCTAATGCTTTCTTTATTATTACTTCTAAAGCACTATAATTTAAAGCACTCAATGCCTCCACGCAGCCAACTTTAACTCTAACATCGTTGGAAGTGTTAAACATTTCTACTAGTTTCTCATTAAAAATAGAAATCTTTAAATTAGATAACAATTGGATAATTGCAATTTGAGTGGCTGGATTTTTAGCTTCCAGAAACTGTGATACATGAGGGGAAATGGCTGAACTTATCGAACCCAAATCTCTTAAAACTATTCCTCTGTATCGGCCATCCACCCTGTCTAATACCGAAGGCTCTGCCCAAGATCCTAAGGTTGCAATAGCTTCGGCACGTAATGCATCGCTAATATTTGATTTTTTACTATAAACAATTAATGCATTTAATGATTCTGAGGTGCCTAATCGCAAAGCTACATTTATTGCTCTACGCATAAGCGGTTCTGATGAAAATTTTTCGTTTTCAAGAACTTTAATAAGCTCTGAAAAAGCCCCTGGAATTGACAAATCATCGTTTATTGCTCGGGCTACTTCAGTAACAATGTATTCATCTGTATCATTTAAAAATAAAGCAATTTTATCACTTTTCAATTTTCTCAAAACCAAAACTGCAGCGGTTCTTAAGGCCTTACTCTTATTTTTTACTAAAGAAATAACTTCCTTTTCAGCTTTTATTCTTGAAAGTGCTAAAACTGCCGAATGTCTAAGATATAAATCTTCATCATTGTTTTTTTCTAACATCTTAATTAGAGAATTAGAAGCTGAGCCATCTCCAATTCTACCTAAAGCTTCAGCAGCATAAAATTTTACTCGAGCATTTTCATGTTCTAATAATTCAATCAATTGATTAACGGAGTTTGAATATCGTAAATCTCCTAAGGTTTTTGCGGCTTGTGCGACTAATTCAGCGTCCTCATTTTTTAAAACAGGAATTAATTTTTCAGCCCAATTTTTGTTTGCTCTTGCAAGCATTCCAATTCCCCAAATTGAATGTATCTTGGCTAACTGATTGGTAGATTTTTCTAAAGTGTTTTTAAAAATCTCGAATCCTTTTTCACCTTTGTCTACCAATTCAAATTGTGCTTTCTGTCTGATTCTCATATCATCAAAAGCTAAAAGTTCATACAACATACCTTCTGTCTGCAAAGGATATTTAAGTTGCATGTACATCAAAGTCTTTTTTCTTAATTCTTCCAAATCATTCTCACTAGCATTTACATCAATCTTCCACACCCTTCCATAGTTCTTTGTATCCCAACCATTTATCCAGTCTGCCACATACATTGCACCTTCAGGTCCAAATTTTATACCTGTAGGCAAAATTCCACTTAAAACATCTTTTTCTCCATCTAGCACGAAAGATGCTCCTTTCTGTTTCAAACCAAATGACCAAATATGAGACCGGCTTGGGCTACCAACAAATTCAACAATAAAAAACTTATTTAACCATTTTTTCCCAAGAGCAGTGCCGGGATTGAACTGCATTCCTGTTGGACCATTGTGAAAATTTTGAATAGGAGGAAGAATATAGGCTGCTTGACCTTCCCACCTAGGCACATAAAGTCTTTCATCCATCCAAACTTTATATTTGTTATTTTTAGGATCTGTATATTTACCATATTGCCAATTAGCTCTCCAACCTGCATCTAAGCCTTCCACCACATGCATTAAACGCTCGCTCTCTCCAGGATGATCACCATCGTTGTCTTCTGTAATAACATTTCCATACTGATCAAAAACGAATTCATGGGTATTGCGTAAACCTGAA
>JANNWE010000266.1:0-2687 GCA_031414675.1 Cytophagaceae bacterium | reverse complement strand
AGCAATAAAAAAGAAGGATAAAACTAAGCAATAGAAAATTGGAAATGTTTTCATATAAATAGGGTTTAATTTTTACAAAAGTAGACCAAACGGATCGAAAAAAATAGTGACAAAAGTCAATAAATTAAATTTTCTTGCTTCTAATTCTACTTAAGGTTTCTGTTGAAATACCTAAATAAGTAGCTATGTGTTTAGACGAAATCCGCTGAATAATCTCAGGGCGATTGGAAATTAACATTTCAAATCTTTCAATAGCAGTATAAAATTTAGAATTGTTATGGAAGGCCTCTATTTCTATTAAATATTTTTCTGCTAAAATTCTACCTAAACGTTCGATCTCGTGAAATTCATCATACAATTTATATAAATCGTGACGATATAGTAAAAACCCTTCTACCGGTTCCATAGCCTCAAAACCAGAAGAACTTGGAATTTGGTTTAGAAAACTAGCAATTGAAACTGCCAAATCGCCTTCAAAACCAAACCAAATAGTGATTTTTTCATCAAAACTTTCGAAGAAAAATTCTCTTACAGCACCTTTAGTAACAAACAAGATTTTATCTGAAACATATCCGGGCACTGAAATTAAATCCTTTTTTTTAAAATTAACAGGTATTAAACAATCGCCTAAAGCTTCTTGAGCTGATAAACTAAGTCTAGATAATGCATTTAAAGATTGTAACACATGATTCAATTCATCCATTGATTTATATCGCATATCTTAAAAAACATAAAAATAAATGAACTTATGACTCTATCAATCATTTTTATAACATAAAAAATTCTAATATATTTACCTACCAAAAAAATCAATAACTCCTTGCTGTCCAGCAACAATCATTTGGGTCTTTTCATCATTTTCAACTTTTCTTACTCTAGCACTTAAGCCCAAATCGTTAATGTAAATTGTTCTTTCTGAATCTTTAGGATTAGGAATATTAATATTTCTCATAATTATTCCAGAAAGTGCAGCCATATAGGTATTAAAATCAGCTATTTTGAAAGGAGCTAAACCCTCTTTATGACGTACTTCATGATCAATTTGCGAGCACCTTTCTAATCGCATTCCTAATGTTTGGACATTAAAAATCTGTACTTCTTCTATTGACCCTAAATACTTAGTATTATCAAAAATATCAATAGGAAAATTAGCCAATAATCCACCATCAACGTATAAATCAACATTTTCATTTTCTTTGAAAGTTTCAAAAACTTTGCCTTCTTTATTGAGCCAAATACCTTTATAATACATTGGAATAGACATTGAAACTCGTACAGCATCCGCTATTCTCATATTTGGATGAGTTTCATGTGAAAAAACCACCAATTTTTGCTGCGAAAGATTACAACCAGTTACATATAAATCTCTGAAAGGAAACGTATTTGCCAATTTATGAAGTTCGGCAAAAGTTAAATTTGGATTACCTGTTCTTTCAAAAATCACATCCTCCATCTTTTTTAAAAAACTTTCGCCTTTAAACCATCCAAACTCTTTAAAAAGCCTTTTGGAAGCTTTCACTACAAAGCCATCATCATTAAAGGATTCTACAGGAGTATTCGAGATAATATTTAAAATTTCCTCTGCTGAATAGCCTAAAGAAAATAAACATGCTTGGATTGCTCCGGCAGAAGTACCTGCTGTACGGGTAATACCTTTTAAAACACCACGATTTTCTAACTCTTTTAAAGCTCCACCATAAGCGATTCCTTTGATTCCGCCTCCTTCAAAAACTAAATTTCTAATTATTTTATCTTGAGCAATAGTCACTTTTTGGTTAATTAAAAGCGAAAAGCTTAGTAGTAAAAATAAATGTTTAATATTCATCAAAATTTGTGTTTTCAATTTAAACTTATATTAAAAGAATTTATTGTTTTTTGAAAATTAAAACTCGTATTAAAAAAATAGATTAAATTGCAAAAAAATGAGAAAAATTACGTAGCCCCTTCATGAAATTTAGTATAATTACGGTATGTTTTAACAGTGAATCAACACTAGAACAAACAATACAAAGTGTTTTAAATCAAACTTTTAAAGATATTGAATACCTGGTTATTGATGGCGGATCTACAGATGGAACTTTAGCAATTTTAAACAAATACAAAGAGCAGTTAAAATTCATTTCTGAAAAAGATACAGGCATTTATGATGCGATGAATAAAGGTTTAAAAATGGCGAAAGGCGAGATAATTGGCATGATTGGTTCTGATGATTTTTATCCTTCTAATGATGTTCTTCTTCAAGTTTCGACAGCTTTTGATAAGTTTAAAACAGATGCAATTTATGGCGACAAACAATTTGTTAATCCCGACAATATAGATAAAGTAGTAAGGTATTGGACCGTAGGCGAATACAAGAAAGAAAATTGGCTAAAAGGTTTTATGCCACCGCACCTTTCGTTTTATGTAAAAAGAGCGTGCTATGAACAATTTGGTAAGTATAGAACGGATTTTACTTGCTCTGCAGATTACGAACTCATGCTACGAATGTTGTATAAAAATGGTGTTTCTGCCCATTATTTACCGAAAGTTTTAATGACCATGAGAAATGGTGGAACAAGTACTGCTTCATGGAAACATAGATGGATAGCCAATCAAGAAGACAGAAAAGCTTGGAAAGTTAATGGACTTCAACCCAAATGGTACACCCTTTGGTGGAAACCACTTTCCAAGATTGTACAGTTGTTTAA
>JANNWE010000265.1:0-4198 GCA_031414675.1 Cytophagaceae bacterium | reverse complement strand
CAACTTTTGAACCAAAACCCTCAAGACGCTTTTGCTATTCGCAAACGACTGAAGTAAGAATCTATTAAAAATTTACAAAATTATTTTTCAGATTTTCTACTCTTCTTCTTACTTTCTGATTAAATCCTTCCTAAGTAAATACAAGATCTTTTACCTCCGCACTACGATGATTGACCAATCTTTTGGGTGTATGCCAAGTTTTACTCGGTTTGTTAGAGAAACCTAGTTGGAGGAGGCTTTGGTTAATTGTCTGAAACGGCCCTTTGCGTTGTAAAATGGGTAATATAGTTTTAAACTATTCAGTTACGCAAAAGATATTTCCTCTATAGGTGTGTAAAGTAGCAGCTAGACACAAAAAGTGAAAAATTTAATTGCACCGCTGCCGAACGATTGCATCGTGTGGTAGGAAGAAAAGCCATAAACCATGATAGAATTTAATGTTCAAAGATTAAATATATTTTAAAATTGTCAATAGGCTGTTCGGGGTATGAGAAGTAAAATTGCCGCCAAGACCTGCAAAAACCCCAATAAAAGTATAATTATTTCGAGTACGGTGAAAGATATCAAAATATAGACTCAACAGAGCTTATGAGATAAACAAACAGTGAAGAGTTCACATTTAATTTTTACGAAACCAGAAATAATCCAAGCAAATACTAAGGCAAAACGGCAAAAAACATCGAATTATCCATACCATTTATTGGCCTTTGCTTCATTATAATTTTGGTCAAGTTTATCACACATTTTTTTGATTCTTACTTTTTTATGGTTTTTCTAATTTGATATATTTGGTTCTAATTATTTGTTTGCGAGCCGCTTTTCAAACCTAGCTGCTAGAAAAGCCACTACCATTGAAATAAAAGTAAAAACAATACTCATACCAATAAACCCAGCCGGATCATCATCTTTATGATGGGTTTGGCTTATGAAAATGGCGGCTCCGATAATAAGAACACCAAATGTAATGGCACAATATTTAATGTTTTTTAAGGCAGTTTTGGCATTTGAAAATTCATTTTGCCCGAAATAAGCTACTAATTTGAATACCCTATACAAGCCCACAAAAAATACAATGGATGCAGCATAAGCATATAATATGAATGGGTCGGTATAAATACTTACTAAATCTAAATCTTTTGCTCTGCCTTCCAGCAATGGCATCCTTATCAAAAGGGAAAGCACCACAATACCGAAAACTGCGATTATGATTTGAAGAATTGAATTTGATATATTTTTCATTTTTGTAAAACTTATTTGTTGAAAATGTTTAATAAATTAGTATTGAAAACCCCTAATCCCATTGACCGATAACACTGAAACCAAGGATTAAGCTAATCCAAACTATTATGCAATAGGCCAGAACACCAAGACCTTTGGCTATATAGTTGTTCCAATCATTTGCTTGAAAAATAGTATTGATTAATCCAAATATAAGGCCTCCAAAAGCACCTCCCAAAGTGCCGGTTATCAAAGGAAAGAATTGCCAAATTGTTTCCCTAATCGATTTGTCTTTCAACACATTGCCTGAACCAAATATAAAAAGGAATATAATAAAAAGGAATATCAAAACCATTGATAAGCCTGCCCCTTTCAAACCCCATTTTAATAATGATGCTGATTTGTAATTCATTAGATTTTCCATTGTATAATTATTTTTAACTTATTAATAAAAACTTTAATTATAAAAGTACTTTTAAAAAAAAAGTACTATTGCACAAAAAAATTATTTATTTCCCTTTATCAAACTCTCCATCACTTTTAGATGTTCCTGAAATGCTTTACGACCTGCTTCTGTTGCTTGAAAGGACGTACTTGTTTTTTTGCCAATAAATGCTTTTCGTACCACAATATATTGCTCTTTTTCCAAGGTGCTAATATGATTGGCTAAGTTGCCATCTGTGAGCTCCAGCAGCTCTTTTAGTTCTGCAAAATCTACCCAAGTTTCCAACATCAATATCGACATAATACCCAGCCGAATACGATTGTCAAATGCTTTATTTAGATTGTAGATGATGCTTTTCATGCCTCGTATTTTTTATAAACCAATGCACCATAAATAATATGTAGCAGTCCAAAGCCCAATCCTAATAACAATAAATCATAACCTCTACCTGCCAAAAATCCTGCAAATATACCCAAGAAAATTTCACAAAAACCAAGGTTTCTGATATCACCAATAGTATATTTCGACGCATTTATCAAACTAAGCCCATAAAATAATAATGCGGCCGATGGCAATAAAGTCGGCTCCCTTTCCACTAAAAACATACAAAAAATACCACCAACTGCAATGGGGATCAACAAATTAGCCAGCATTCTTTTTGATGAGCCGCTCCATACTTTCTCTGCTTTTTGTAAAGTACGCCTTTGTGTAAAATAATAGGCTCCAAAAAAGCTTAGAATAAAAACCGACAAAGCAATAATTATTAAAAAGCGAAAAGAAGCATTGTTCCAATTGATACCATCAATATCCTCAAAAGAGAATTGCCTTAAATAAGCAAATGTCACTGCAATACTGGCAATCACCCCAACGGATATGCCCGACAGACCGCTGAGCGAGATAAACTTTGAGTACCGCTCCATGATGGAACGAATGTCTTGTAATTCTTTGATTTCTTCTTCCATTATAAAAGTGCTTTGTAAAACAAAGTTAATAATTATTTTTGAAAATAAATTTTTATTAGTTTATTTTTTAATTAATAATTTGAATTGAAAAAAAATAAAGAGAGAAACTACTATTTATTCGTTTGCTGCCGCACAATTGCATCGTGTGGTATAGAGAAAAGCCAAAAACCAAGATTTAATTTAATAGTTAAAACTAAAATAAATTTTAAAAATGTAAATAGAAAGATGGGTACAAATTATTAATTTCATTAAGATAAAAAGTAGCATTGAATAGCCACATGATGCAAACGTGCGGCAGCAAAGTAGTTAATCTTTCATATGTACACAGACATAATTGAGATAAAAAATTTTAAGATTTCTAAAACCAGATAGATGAAAAACACCTATATCGTCATAACTTCAGAAGTTGAAAATTTTGAAGGTTTATTAATAGTTTTTGCATTTGCAAGCAGATATTGTTTTAAAGATGGTGAAAATTTTATTCAAAAATCGTCAATAGAACAAAAAATTTGGATAACTTTTATGGACTAGAACATACCAGAAAAATTAATTTAAATATTTGAAAATCAGTAATTAAACATACTTAACTTCCTGTTATATTCCAAGTTTTATGCTTACAAAAAGCACCCATAAAGAAATTCTCTTATATCGAACTAACGTTAAATTATCTAAATTTACCAATATTTAAAAATATAGGTGCTTAAAATCGAGTCTAGCATTGTTTAAGAAGTAATTTTATAAACTAAATTTCAAAATAATTATGCATGGTTTATTTCAGCTGTTTCCAATTGTTGTATTGCTGTTAAGTTTTATACTTCCTTTATGTATAATTTATTGGTTATACTTCAAAATAAATTACTTTATAAAGTTGAAAGAAGAGCAAAATGATATTCTAAATGAGCTTTTAGTTGAACTTAGAGCGAAAAAGGGTTAAGTATTTCAAAAATAATAAAGCAATTATTTTGGCACCTAGTACTTTACCTTTCATGTTTTTTAAAAGATAAAAATTTTATGAACCAAATCTTTAAGGCTGTATTTAACCACTCTACGATATTTGCTGCCGCACGATTGCATCGTGTGGTATAGAGAAAAGCCATTAACCATAATAGAATTTAATTTTTAAACCTAAAATAAATTTTAAAACTGTAAATAGAAAGACGGGTTGAAATTATTAATTTCATGAAGATAAAAAGTAGCAGTAGCATTGAAATAGCCACACGATGCAATCTTGCGACAGCAACTGGGCGACACTCCGCTTAACTGCCCTATTAAAAACCCCTTAAAACACAAAAACCCCAAAGTTTTCACTTTGAGGTTTTGTTCTTCATTAATAAATAACGGCGGGCACGCCTAGTGATTTACCAATTCAACCGGTTTTTCCTATTTTAAAACCCCTTAAAACACAAAAACCCCAAAGTTTCCACTTTGAGGTTTTGTTCTTCATTAATAAATAACTGGCATTTACCTACTCTCCCGGGTTTGATCCAAGTACCATCGGCGGTGCGGGGCTTAACTGCTCTGTTCGAAATGGGAAGAGGTGTTCACCCGCCCTATCAACACCATGAAGGTCTTT
>JANNWE010000264.1:0-4261 GCA_031414675.1 Cytophagaceae bacterium | reverse complement strand
GATTTCACAATACATAAATCATCCACAATGGAAGCTGTATGTGGTATTAATTCACTGAGATAGGTTCCATTTTTGCCATATTGTTTAAAAGATGATGAGGGCATTGCTAAAGGAAAAGAATATTGATTACTTACCATTCCCGACACCCTATTCTGTCCAATAACTGATGGCGGTATTTCTTTGCCATGCATTGAAACCAATTTAGGTTTATAATCAAACAACTCCATTTGTGCAGGGCCACCATTTTGAAAAAGATAGATGACTCTTTTAGCCGTAGGCATAAAGTGCGGACTGCCAATTGGTTGGTTAATATCTTCTGTAGGAGCAATGCTCAACACTTTGTCCTTATTTGTCTGTTTGCAACCGATTATAGAATTCAATGCTAATCCTCCGAGTCCTAAAACAGAACCCCGCAAAAAATCACTTCGCTTTAGTTGATATTGAATGTTACTTAGCTCGTCCATAAAAAATTAGTTTCTTGTGATAAATTCATCTGTGTTCATAAGGGTATGAACAATGTCGGTATAAGTTGCCAATAAGCCCAAATCATTTGTTTTGGTTCTTGCTGCACCAATCATCAGTATTTTTTTTGCTTTGCCCGGATATTTTTTAAAATTTTCACTTTCAACTAAATACATATTTTGTAACAATTGAAGTTCTTTACTATTTGGATTTCTGCCGGTTACGATATTAAATCCAAATTTCAATTGATTCTGGGTAGTATTGCCTCCCTCTTTCAACATTCTATCTGCAATAAAACGGGCAGCTTCTATTATTTGAGGATCATTTAATAGTGCCAAAGATTGCATAGGAGAACTTGACTTTTGTCTTTTAACAGCACAAACGGATCGGTCACCGGCATCAAAAATTTGCATGAAGGGTACTACACTTGTTCTTTGCCGAATGGTATAAATACTTTTCCGGTATAACCCTTCTCCATTCACTTGCAAATAAGGGTAAGCCCAACTCTTTTCAGTTAACTGTTCCCAAAGCCCTGCTGGCTGATAAGGATATACACTAGGCCCGCCAACCTTACTTGAAAGTAGATTACTCATTGCCAAAGAATTATCACGTATCATTTCTGCTGGAAACCGATATCTTGGACTTCGAGTTAATAATATATTCTGAGGGTCGCTTTTGGTAGTTACAGAATCAGTAATTGATGATTGCTGGTAAGTAGCACTCATGAAAATAAGTTTCTGAAGTGCTTTAGTGTCCCACTTATTTTCTCGGTACCACACCGACAAATAATCCAATAACTCCGGATGGGAAGGCATTTCTCCTTGGTTACCAAAATCATCAGAAGTTCTCACCAGCCCCTTTCCAAATATAAGTTCCCATATTCTGTTAACAGCTACTCGACTTGTTAATGGATTTTTATCAGAAAAAAGCCAACTTACCAACCCCAATCTGTTTTTTGGCAAATCTTTTGAAAAAGGCAAAATAGCATCTGGAGCTGAGGGGTACACCTGTTCACCATGGTTATCATATACCCCCCTTATTAAAACATATGTGGGTCTTGGTGTTGGAAGATCACCCATTACCATTACTTCTTTTGTGGAATCATAAATATTACCTAATTCCATCCTTAGTTTGGAGAGAGGCGTAAATATTTCTTTAGGTTTTGTCGCTTTAGGACTTACCGGATATGATCGAAGTGCATACAAATGGGATACTTCTTCAGGAATAAGCACATCATTGAATAGTCCAAACTCATCAATCTCTCCTCCTGGCATAGAGCGGTCTAACTCTCTGATACCAAAATTGAGCCCTTTAAATGCAGAAACTTTATGAACGCTTGGGTATGAACGAATATGTTTTCTTAATTTATCATATTCTATGGTAACATTTACTTTCTTGCCGTCAATATATAAGTCAACACCATTCGCTCTACTACTTCCATTATAACTGATTGCTACATGGTACCATTTGTTAGCATCCAGCGCTATTTTGCTAGATACACTAATCATATCATTTGGATAGGCGTGTACAATTCTGAAGTTTAATTTATTCTCTTTTAATAATAAATCATATCCCTGGTATCCATATCTGTGATAATCTGATTGATGAAATACAGTTGCCAGAGGATATTTAGTTGGCACTCTTATCCAAAGACTAAAAGAGAAGGGTTGGTATCTTTCAAAGTATCCTAACTTATACTTAGGAAAAGCAACAAATGTCTCTTCATTGTATTTCAATGAATTTCCTTGAATACCTTTTCCGGTTTCTATAAATTTATATGATGCATGATTATTTCCATCTGCCTCATTTACAAAATATTCTGTTTTATTTCCCTTGCCAATTGTTTTATCAAAGCTAAGTTTTGCCAATACTTTTTTACTCAGCGACTCCTTGATTCCTTCAACTCCTTTGCTTTTGACAAGTGCTACATTTTTTGCATCGATTAAGCTCTGTTTCTTCTCTTCTAATTCGATGAATTTTTTCAATTGACCTATCCTCAGTTCATCCTCCTTTTTTGTCAGCAATAAGGTTGGGCTAGCCACCATATCATCATTACCGAAATTTGGACTCCCTTTTTCAAAAGTGCTATTAAAAAAGGCACTTAAGGAATAAAAATCTTTCTGACTAATAGGATCATACTTGTGATCGTGGCATTTAGCACATCCTACAGTCATAGCCATTAGACCTGTACCTAAAGTATTGGTTCTGTCTACTACATATTCAACCCTAAATTCTTCTTCTATAGCACCTGCCTCAGAATTTTGTTTATGATTTCTATTGAACCCCGTTGCGAGTATTTGTTCCTGTGTTGCCTTAGGTAATAAGTCTCCGGCTAATTGCCAAGAAATAAATTTATCGAAAGGTAAGTTTTTGTTATAGGCATTGATTACCCAATCACGCCAAGGACTCATATCATAGTGCTTGTCATCCAAATAACCATAACTATCCGCAAACCTAGCAACATCAAGCCAATAGGCCGCCATTCTTTCGCCATAGTGTACGGATTGCAAAAATGTATCTACCAGTTTTTCATACGCTTTCGAATCTTTGCTTTGAACAAAATCATTTATTTCTTTAACCGAAGGGGCAAAACCTCGAATATCGAAACTAAGTCGTCTTATAAGATTTTCCCTTTCTGCTTTTTTTGCCGGGGAAAGCCCATTTTCTTCAATCTTTTTTAATATGAATAAATCTATTTCATTTTTTGCCCATTTGCTATTATTAACTTTTGGAGGGTTCACTTTTTTAGGAGGAACAAAAGCCCAATGTTTTTTGTAAACTGCCCCTTGTTCAATCCATTTAACTAATATCGCTTTTTCATAAGTCGTTAATGTTAAATGAGAGGACGGTTCTGGCATAAGATAATCAGGATCTTCACTCAGGATTCGGTGCACAAAATCACTGCTGTTGATATCGCCTGGTACTACTGCCTTCCTACCTGATTCCGTTTTTTTGGAATATGCCGCGTCTGCTATATCAAGTCTTAAATCTGCTTTTTGCTTTTTGGCATCATTTCCATGGCAACTAAAACACTTATCCGAAAGTATTTTTTTTACATGGATATTATAATCAACTTCCTCATTAATGCTGTTCATAGCTAACGACACCTCTTGGGGGACTTCAACTTTTTTGCATCCTAAGATAAAATGTAACAAAAACAAAAATATAACCTTCTTCATTTAACAAAAATAAGATAAGTTAATAATATTAATTTGCTATTATAAAAGTTTTTTTAATTGAAAGGGGGATTTTAAAAATAATAAATTCAGTAATTCTGTTTCCAAATACTATTTTTTCTACAAAAAAAAATATTCAATTGCTCCCCAAGTTTTTTGCTTGAACCCGTTTTTCCTATTCAACCGGGTTTTCCGATTTTCAAAACTGCCTTAAAACACAAAAACCCCAAAGTTTTCACTTTGAGGTTTTGTTCTTCGTTAATAAATAACGGCGGGCACGCCTAGTGATTTAGCGAGACGTCGCACCGCTACTCTCCCGGGGCTAGCCGCCCGCGTTTGATCCAAGTACAACGCTGGGGTCGCATCCGACCGGTGCGGGTGGTGCGGCATACCGACTGGGCGGCACTCCGCTTAGCTGCTCTGTTCGAAACCCCTTAAAACACAAAAACCCCAAAGCTTTCACTTTGAGGTTTTGTTCTTCGTTAATAAATAACTGGCATTTACCTACTCTCCCGGGTTTGATCCAAGTACCATCGGCGGTGCGGGGCTTAACTGCTCTGTTCGAAATGGGAAGAGGTGTTCACCCGCCCTATCAACACCATGAAGGTCTTTGATACCTTTTC
>JANNWE010000263.1:0-1743 GCA_031414675.1 Cytophagaceae bacterium | reverse complement strand
CCGAGCGGCATCTTGATTTTATAGTACCTACAGGCACTTCCAATAATTTTGATGCTTCTTCTTGAGAATATCCATAAATATACACGAGATCAATTACCTCTTTATATTTTAATTCAAGTGTTTGTGTAATTTCAAATAAATCTTTGCTTTCGTCTTGAAAAACCGATTGTGTAGGATTTTTTATGAAATCAATATTCTCTAAACCATTTTCATTAACTAACATTTGATGACGAAAATGTTTGCTACGGAAATAATCCTTACATGTATTTCTTGTAATATTGAGCATCCATGTAAATAAAGTGCCTTTAATAGGGTTGTAAGTATCTATGTGCATCCAAATTTTTATGAAAATATCTTGTAAAAGCTCCTCCGCTACCTCATTATTACGGACCATTTTGTAAGTTACACCATATAAAGCAGCTGCGTAACTATTGTACAAATCTGAAAAAGCCGCTTTACTTTTAGATTGTAGCTTTATTACTAATTCATCTATTTCAAATTTATTTAAGTAGGTCATTTCATTAGAGTTAATATACAAATGATACTGTTTCTCTTCACAAAATTAGACCTAACAAAAAATGATGGCAATAGTGAAAATCGCTATTTTTCAAATTTAAAAAGAATTACTTCTGCTATAAATGGTTAACTTGCAGTGAAGGGAGCTAAAGAAAATATGTTTTTCAATCCCATTTTAAGTCAACTCTACTATGATAACACAAGATATATTAAGTCAAAGTCTTATTGGTTTAAGAAAAGCAGAAACCATTTATGCTCGCGTGGTTCAACTATCTGACTTTATTTTTAGAGAAGAAGAATTAGAAAAAAAAGAGGAATATCTAAGAGAATTGAATTATTTGTTAGAGGGAGTCAAAGGGGTAGATACCATTTTAACCATTTTCAATCACAAAACTTATTCACCTGAATTAGAAGTAGGAGAAGAATTATTTTGGGGGCTTTTGCCCCATGAAAAAGGGGAGGAAAGAATGAAAAAAATATTTAGCATTTTACATAAAGACTATACAGCTTTTCCAATAGAATCAACAGATTGGTTTACTTCGGTTATTTCCAAAATACCTTTTGCCAGAAAAGGAAACATGAAAATTCATCATTGTTGCATGCGATTTATAAGAGACGACGATAAACAGATTCGAGTTTTTTCGCAAGGAGTACCTATACAATTAGATGAAGACCGAAACTTCAAATATACACTCAATTACATACAGAACATAAATCACCTGATAAAAAAAGATTACCCATTTTATTGGATACGGCTTTCTTATGGCGAACAAAATGAATTTGTTAAAACTTTTCATTCAGAAGAAAAGGAATATAGCAACCACGACTTACTGACTGTTAGAGAAAAAGAAGTATTACAGCTAATTTCAGAGGACTTGGATACAAAAGAGATTGCAAACAGACTTTCTATTAGCACCAACACCGTAGGTAATCACCGAAGTAATATGATTGAAAAACTTGGGGCAAGAGATACAACAGCCTTGGTTCAATTGGCTAAAATGACTGGAATGATTTAGCTTCCTCTTCGAGCTTCAATTTCAGGCAATATTGTTATTCTAATAGCATAAATGCTTGTCTTTTTTTACCTATTCCCAATCGTTGACCTATTGAGAATAAGCGTTTAAAATCATACTAACAAAACCATAGCTCTTTCACGAAAATCGAACAATTGTTTGAAATACTGGGTGTAATGAGCTTTTATTAACATGTAGCTTTGTGAACTTTGTG
>JANNWE010000262.1:0-7301 GCA_031414675.1 Cytophagaceae bacterium | reverse complement strand
GTAAACCCCCAGAAACGCTAAATCGTGAAGAAAATGAATATTTTATTTGAGAATAAGCTTGAAAATACTGTGTGGCATCTTTTTCATTTAAAAAATTCACTAAAACATTTCGTGTATTATCTCTTCGATTATCGTCAAATTTGTATCCCAAATTACTAAAAATAATTCCTGACCTAAGACTTCCTTTAGCGTTGATTTTATAATTATAAAAAGAAGAAAACCGTAGATTTTTATATTGAAACAGCTTTTGTTTACCAATTACCCATTTAGCATTAGAAAGCAGCACTTCTTCGTATTCCGTTGCAATCTCTTTAGAAGCCAAAAAAACGGAATAAACATACCCTCTTTTACCTAAAGAATAGGTGTTGCTAAGGCCAATTACCCCTGTTTTCCCTAGATTATTTTCTATTGAATTTACATCTTGATCATCTGATTTATTAACACCACCAAAACCCCATAATGAAAAAGTTCCTATTTTCTTTGTTGGAAAATTTAAGGTAAAATTCATATCACGATATTCCGGACTAAAACCACCAGTCTCTATTTGGAGTAAGCCTGACTTTAGTAATAATTCTAAAGTAGAATATCTAAAATTAAAACGATAGGAAGCACCTTTTGAATTTATTGGACCTTCAGCAGAGGCTTCTAATCCAATAACACTCAATTGAGCCATAAATTCATGCTTTTGATCATTCCCTCTTCTTAATTTTAAGTCAAAAACCCCAGATAATGCATTCCCGTATTCGGCTGGAAAAGCACCAGTCAAAAAATCGGAATTGGCCAAGCTTGCACTATTCAACATGCTAATAATACCACTAGTAGAGCCTTGACCATCGCCAAAATGATTTGGATTTGGTATCTCGACGCCCTCCAGCCTCCAAAGTAAGCCTTTTGGAGAATTTCCTCTGATCACAATTTCGTTGTTTTGGTCATTTCCAGAAGAAGTTACTCCAGCAAAAGACATCACCATTCTTGAAGCGTCTGCATATCCTCCTGCATATCTATTACTTTCTGCAACGCTAAATTGTCTGCCGCTAACCAATACCATTTCGTTGATCGTCTGGTCTTTTAGTTGTTCTCCTTTTACTAAAATTTCATTCAAGACTATTGTGCTTTCTAGCATTTCAATTTGCATTACCACTTCCTTTCCGCTTCCCAACTCAATATTCGCCAAAGTTTTTTTATCAAAACCAATCATAGAAAAAACAATAGTATATCTTCCGATGGGAATTTTTTCAAATCTAAAAGTACCATCTCTACCAGAACTAACCGTTTGATTTAAAGGTAAAATAGTAACATTTACTCCTGGAATAAAACTTTGCGTTTCTTTATCTAAAATAGTTCCGCGAAGAGTTTGGGTAGGAGATTGTGCATAAATCAAAAGATTTAAATGCAAAAAAAGAAAAGTAAAAAAAAGTTTAAATTTCATTAAAAATTTATCGAAACAACTTAGGATTTAAACTATTGAAAAATTTAAAAAGCTGGTAAATACATTTGAATTCAAAAGAAACAAAAAAAAAGCAAACCCCGAAAGATTTGCTTTTTTTAAAATATTAAAAAATATTAATTCAATACAAACTCTCCACTAGCTCTTAGTTCAACTTCTTCACTTACAACTGCACTTGGCATAGCTCCTACTCCGAAATCAGTTCTTTTGATAGTACCCGTTGCTTTAAATCCAGCCAATTTCTTTCCTTGACGGTTTACACCGTTTCCGATATGCGTTAATTCAAAAACTACAGGCTTAGTAACACCTTTGATGGTAAGATTACCATTTACTGCAAATTTTTTGCCTCCTATACTTTTGATGCCAGTACTTTTAAAGCTCAAACCAGGAAACTTTGCAGTGTCAAACATATCATCTCTCTGAAGGTGGGCATCTCTTCCGTCGTTATTTGTTGTTACTTGTTTTAAGTCCGCAGTTAGTTCAAAAACCGCATCTGAGATATATTCTTTTGAAGATGTAACACTCGCGTCAAAAGATTTAAAAACACCGTCAACTTCTGAAATCAAAAGGTGAGTAACAGTAAATGTCATTTTTGAGTGAGCTTTGTCATTCGTCCACTTTTGTGCGGAAACTGCAACACTTACGAAAAGAGCAATAATTAAAACACTAATTTTCTTCATTTTTTTTGATAAAATTTAAATAAAATATATATTAAATAAGTTGAGAATACTTTTTTTTAGAGCTTTATTTTAATCAAACCTGAAGTTTGATTTTGAAACATATTTTTAAAACTCTTACCATTTAAGAATCGTTCCCATTAAAAATTAATTTTCATCAGAACCACCCGATTTAACATCATCATTTTTCACTTTCTTTGTCTTTTTAGATTCTACAAACTTCATGTTTCCGATTTTGTATGCGAACGTAAATTTAACACTCGAATTGTACATATAATTGATAGATTTTTGAGATAAAAGTGGACCTTCTGTGGTATTTCTAATTTTCATTATACCCAAAAAGTTATCCAATCCTAAGCCAAAGCTTCCCTTTTTGTTTTTGAAATCTTTTCTTGCTCCTGCTGAGTACATTCCCATTCCTCCTTGTGATCCTTGAAGATTCACTCTATTGCCTCTCAAGCCACCACTTGCTTGGATTCCCCAGCCATCTTTTAACCTAAATGTAGTCATTACTCTTCCACTTGCCACTATACCACCGTTTGAAATGGTTTGCGAAATGCCATTTAATCCCACTTGCTGTCCTTCTAAATATCGGTAATAAAAATCTACTCCTCCGTTTATCGTCCATTTGGTACTCAGGAAAATATTTCCATAAATGTTAGAACCCAATGTTTGCTCTTTTCCAATGTTTTCATATGTGGTCACTATTGCACCCGCTAAAGTATCTGATGGAGAACTAACTCGGTTGATGGAATTGCCAGATTGTCTGCCAAAAACCGATACGTTCAAATAGGATTTCCCTATGCTTCTGCTTAAACTAAATTCTAGATTGCTGGTAAGTTCTGGATTCAAATTTGGATTTCCAAAAGAGATATTCAGAGGGTTTGCCAAATTAAAATTCGGATTTAATTGTTCTAAACCCGGCCTTTGAATACGCCTGTTGAACGCAGTTTTTAAGGTAGTTTTCTTGATAGTTTTGGAAATATTAATACTTGGAACTAAATTTTGATACGCTGGAATTACAATATCCCCAAGTCTATCATCGGCAACAATTTCAGTCAGTTCATATCTAGCTCCAATCTTGATACTATATTTAGATTTTGTGGTCAATAAATAAGAGGCATATCCTGACATAACATTTTGACTATAATTTAAGAAACCGGAAGGATTTCTTGCATCATTCGAAAAGCTACCAGTTGGATTTGCAATTTGGTATTCAAACTCACTATTTACCTCTCTAAATACACCTTTAACACCAAACTCTAGCTGTTGTCTCGCTCCTATAGGATTTACAAAATCCGTTTGGAAGGTTAGCTCCGTGTTTGTGTTGTCGTTGATATTTTTTTGACGACTTAATATTTGGTTTTCTGTATTTAATAGGTCAGAATTAAAATTATTAATGAGAATATTCTGAGAATACTGCGTAGAAATAGACCATTCCTGACCAGGCTTAAACGTTCTTAAATAATCTAAGTTCATATCTACAGAATGAGAATTATCTACAGAATAAACATCTCTAATGCTTGAAGTTTTGAAAATATTATTCATGAAACCGTTAGATGTAAGTAACTGATCTCTGTTAAAAGCTCTTGTACCAAAAGCAACACCAGCTGATAAGCTTTGCTTTTTACTTAATTCATAATCAAAGCCTAAATTATATCTTCCAAACATTCCATTTTGATTTCCATCTGAAGTTTGTAAAGTCTTCAAACCCGTGGTACTAATTAACTGCTCAGTTTCGGTTTTAGATCTGGTATTATAAAAACCTCTTCCATATCCACCCATCGATATACCAAATTTCCCTTGTCTGTAGTTTCCGTTTAGTCCCAAATTGGAGCCTCTTAAACCCACACCTGTGTCTAAGTTTAAATTTAACCCTTGTAAGTTCGACTTTTTGGTAATTATATTTATTATTCCCGCAGAGCCTTCTGCATCGTACTTAGCTGAAGGAGAAGTAATTACCTCAACACTTTTGATTAAATCAGCAGGAATCATTTTTAATGCATCGGCAATACTGCTGGCAACAATAGTAGACGGCTTATTATTTATTAATACTCTAATGTTTCCACTTCCTCTTAAAGTTAAGTTTCCATCTAAATCTACACTTAGCATAGGTACATTTTTCAAAACATCTGAGGCATCTCCACCTCTTGCTGACAAATCTTTTTCAGCATTGTATACTAATCTATCCACTTTTTCTTCAATCATTGAAGCTTCTGCCGAAACTACTAAAGCATCCAATATTTTGGTACTTTGTTTTAATTTTATTACGCCCAACTCAACATCTTTACCTTTCTCTACTTTAATGTTTTCAATAATTTTTGTATCATATCCAATAAATGAAACCTGAATGTTGTAAGTACCCACTGCAACTCTTTTCATGGAAAAAGCTCCTTTCTCATCCGCCATCGTTCCATCCACTGGCTTTTTAGTAATAGAGCTAATCAAGGCGATGTTAGCGAATTCAACTGCAGTTGTTAACCCGTCATTCACTATATTTCCGGAAATCTTAGAGTTGCCCTTAGGTTGGTTTCCATCCAATTCAATTTTAGCGGCAGGTTTTTCTTGCATACTTCTATAATCTCCTCCACCACCAGAGCGAGAACCTCCACCACCCGGAGGGCCATATTGGGCAAGTAGCATACTAGATACAAATAGAAGAGGTAGACTTAAGAGAACAAAGCGCTTTTTCATTTTAATAATTGTTAATCGATTTGATAATTTCATTTTAAATGTTTTCATGTCTTTAAGACACAAATTTAAATACTATGTTTAAGCCTCACTCGCTGAAATAGACAAAATCGGGTTTTAATTCGACAAATTGCTTTTTTAAATAAGAAAAATCTACTTTTTGTTATAAAATGATTCCGTCTAAAATAAAGGCCTATGCATAGATATTTATTCCTAAATGATAGAAAATAAGGATTTTATCAAATAACAAGCCAAGAAATACTCTTAGATTTACGTTTTAAGATTGTGTACTATTCATTAAAATTTTATTAAACAAGAGTTCATGATAGGAAAACCTATTTTTAAAAATAAAAGAGTTTTGGCGATGCACCTTTCCTTTTGGAGTGTCTATTTCTCTTTCTTTTTCTACCAAATTACATTTTCTAGAAGACAAGAGGAGCCAAATTATGTAAGGTCATTCTTTGATGCAATTTCTCATATTCTTTTTATAGGCTTGGTTAGCTATCTTAACTATTTTTTGTGGCTTCCTCGTTTTTTAAAACATCAAAAACTATTTAAGTATTTCTTCGAATTCATTATTCCTTTTATTATAATTGCTACTTTTCACTTGTATTTTAAAAGGTGGTTGTATGCAGATTTCATAGAAAATGGCAGAACCTTCCTTACCTCTAACAAGTTTGTTTTTCAACATATGGCGGTAACCTTGTTTATCGTGGTTTTTGTGGGAATGCTCCGTTTCGTTGAAGATTGGTTTACATTAGAAGCAAGAAAAAAAGAAATAGAAAATGAAAGGCTCAGTTCCGAACTGCAATTCTTAAAAGCTCAAATAAATCCTCATTTTTTGTTTAATACCCTTAATAATCTTTATTACCTGGCTACTGTAAATTCTCCAAATACCACAGAAGTGATTGAAAAGCTTTCTCAAATGATGCGATACATGCTTTATGAGTCTAATCATCCCAAAGTTTCTTTAGTTAAAGAGCTAGATTATATGGAAAACTATATAAGTCTGGAAAAACTTAGATTAGACAATCAAGTACCCGTAGAATTTAATGTGGTAGGAAATCCAAAAACTGTTCAAATTGTACCTCTAATTTTGATAACATTTTTAGAAAATGCCTTTAAACATGGAGTAAGTAATAATTTTGAAGGTTCTTTTGTAAAAATTTCCGTAGAAATTAAAGATAAATCGATACTATATTGTGTTAAAAACAGTAAATTGCCTAACGATTCAATTTTAGAGAAGTCAGGAATTGGCCTTCAAAATGTAAAAAGAAGATTGGAATTGATTTATTCTGAAAAATATAAATTAGAACAAACCGAAACCGACCAATACTACGAAGTATCACTAAAAATAGACCTATAAAAAATGGTAAAATATAGCTGTGTAATAGTAGAAGATGAGCCCTTGGCTAGAAATCTATTAACTGCCTATATTTCAAAAATACCTCGGCTAGAGCTCAAAGAGTCTTTTTCAAATGCCCTTGATGCATTAGAATATTTAAGAGCAAACTCAGTAGATATTCTTTTTTCCGATATACAAATGCCGGAGGTAACGGGAATAACGCTTCTCAAACTATTAAAAAACAAGCCTTTAATCATTCTAACCACTGCTTATTCTGAATATGCATTAGAAGGCTATGAACTAGACGTATACGATTACCTTTTAAAGCCAATAAGTTTTGAAAGATTTCTAAAAGCTATAGAAAAAAGTATTACCCGACTGGATAGTCTTCATGTGCCTGCTCTATCAAAAATGGACACTAATGAATCAACTGTTTTAAACCCATCCGATTATTTTTTTATAAAAGACGGCACCAAACTTATTAAAGTTAATTTTTCTGATATTTTGTATATTGAAGGCTTAAAAGATTATGTTTGCATATATACTCCCCTAAAAAAAATTGTTTCCTTGCAAACTATGAAATCACTCGAATCCACATTGCCTAAAGAACGTTTTATAAGAGTGCATAACAGCTTTATTATTGCCCTTTCGGCTATTGCAGAAATAGAAAAAGATCGTTTGATAATTAATAAAACTACCATCCCAATTTCTGAAACCTATAAGAAGGCCTTTAGAGAATTGGTAGAGAAAAGACAAATTGGAGGTTGAAATTTACATCATCTTCCCAATATTCTTTGAATCAAATAAACTTCTGAAAAAACAAAATTAGAATCTATTAATTTAACTTCTCTTCCTTAATAAATTCGCTATTCATTGCTGAATGCATATTATCAGTAACTCCCCATTATAGATTCAATAATCAAACTAAAGTAAAGTATTTTGCACCCTATAAATATCATCTGTTGTCAGACAATTATTATACAAGTGATTATGATATTTCTTCATTTAAAAGTGGTTTTTGGGGAGCTGGATTACGAATGGCTCCACCAGGGGGTATTTTAGGAATGAGATGGTGGAATACTTTAGAAGTACGATATGGACATTACAATCGATCAAATGGTCTAGTTTCGAATATTATTTC
>JANNWE010000261.1:0-19669 GCA_031414675.1 Cytophagaceae bacterium | reverse complement strand
CTAGTGGAAAGTCTAAATAGTAAAGTGGCTTTTAAATTAGAGATTCCAAAATCTATCGGCCCCAAGTTTGAAGGCAAAATTGTTGATTCAAATGGTAAATTGGTTACTAATTTTTATCCTGATTTCAGAGGTATAGGAAATTTTCTTTTTCAACCTTTACCTAATATGGAGTACAAAGCTGTCTATTCAATAAACAATCAATTGTTTGAAGTTCCACTTCCTAAAGCTAGAAATTTAGGATATATTCTTTCTACTGACCATGTAATATTTAGTGATGGAATATTAGTGAATGTATATTCGAATATTAATGAATCAGAAATATTAAGACTTTCTGCTACTCAAAGAGGTGCGGTTTTATTGGATATTGAATTTGAAGCTACTAGTAGTTTATATAATGTAGTGATTAGCCCCGAGAGTATTCCTTCAGATGGGATTATTAAAGTTACTCTTTCAAACAAAAAAGGAGAAAAAATAAGTGACAGATTGTTATTTTATCAAAAAAATAGTCTTTACAATGCAAAAGTAAGTAAGTTAAAATCAAGACCTTTACCAAGAGCAAAATCTGATTTAAATATTTCAATTTTAAACAGAGATGAAGAACCCTTGAAAGAGGCAAACCTGTCAGTTTCAATAGTTGACATTGGACAAGGAAGAATATCTGATAATAAAGCATACGGTCTTGAATCCTATCTTCTGTTTGATTCAGATTATCTTTTAGATGTGCCTAAAGTGGACACACTGTTTAAATTTGGATCAACTGTCTCAAAATTTTATTTTGATAATTTAATGATAACCCAAACCTATCAGCGAGAAATTAATGAGAATAAAATAAAAGAAGAAACAAATCTAACATTGAAAGGGACTGCATATGTTGGAGATAGTTTACTTTCTAATAAGAGGTTAAGATTATATTTGGCAGATAAAGAGGGTTTTTATTCTACCAATGTTACTACTAATGATTTAGGGAAATTTGTTATTCAAGGTAATTGGACTGATTCCGTTAGAATAATTGCTTCTGAATCCAATAGCAATATGCCATTAAAATTAGTATTAGAACCCCTCTATTTTCCATCTAATCTGAATATTCCAAGTTTATCACCCCCTAAAAATTTGGCGGCAATTAAATCGCCTATAAAAGCTCCAATAAATGTAAATTCTAAAGTTTTATTAAAAGAAGTTGTAATAAGAGGAGTAAATAGTTTAGACCTCAAAAACGACTTTAGAAGAAAGATTTATAATTGGGAATCTGATATAGAATTAAAAATAACGGAAGAAATAGCGACAAAATTTGAAAATGCGCAGCAATTATTGGAGGAAACATTTAAAGATTTTCAGAAAGATGCATTTGAGGAAAATTTAGTTAAAGAAGTAATAGATACTTTAAGAGCACCCCTTGCAGAAACAAATAGTAAAAAAAGAATTGTGTCAAGTAAAAAAATATTGCTTTTAATAGACGGTATAAATGTACCCAGTGGTTATATTCATTTGCTTAAACCAAAAGAGATTTCACAAATTGATTGGATAAAGAATAAAGAGAAAATTTCAAAACTTGGTTTAAATGATAATCAGATTGTAAATATTCTCACAAAAAAGGGAAATGATTTAAATACGATTTTTAAAGTTAGGAAGACTGCCTCTTGGATGGGATATTCTTCTCCAAAACCATTTAGAATAGGAAAATTTATTGCTAAGCCCCCTAGTAATTTAACGGATAAACGTGTAACGCTATACTGGAATCCGAATCTAAAAACGGACGCTAATGGAAAAGTAAATCTAAGCTTTTACAATTCAGATTTAGCTAAAAATTACTTAATTTCAATAGTAGGTACTGATAACAAAGGAAATTCGGTAACCTACAAAGGAATTTTAAAATAAAAATTTGCTTAATTTCCGTTAAATTTAAATGAAAAGTATCATTTACGGCTAATTCGTTTGAATTTTAGTTTCGAAACACCTTTAATAAAATTTGCTTTCTATCAAATAAAGAAATTTTAAAGTAATCGAAATCAATAAGATTTTCAGTAATTATTATCTTCCCTTTTTAACATTTATTAAAGTAAAATATTGAAGTGACATTAAGTCAATCTTTAACTTTTTTTAATTTTTGAGGATTATTTTAACTTTATTTTTGTCAAATCGTGCGACGAACCGTACATTACTGCTAAATGCTTTGAAAATAACTCCATTTTCCTTGAAAATAATAATTTTATGGTTAAAAAATCATATAGTTAATTAATTAGATTTAATTATAACGAAATAGTAATTTTTAAGTAAGGGCCTAGATTTTCTAATCTTTTTTTTTCTATTATCACAATTAATTTTTTCGATTGATTAATTTTGTTTAAGTTTCTATTTCCGACTCCATTATTTTTCTAAAACTTGTAAGTTGATTAGAATTTTGTATTCGTTCAAGCAAATTTGTATTACCTTATATATCTGAATTACTCTTCAAAATGAATTTAAAAACTTATTAAAATATTATGAATAAAAATCAACTACTTTTTAATTTATTTTTTATTATAACTTTCCTAAGTCTAGGTTTTAAAGGGTATTCGCAAATCGATACGAGTATAGTTTTAAATGAAACAATTGTAAAAGGATATGAAACTAAAAGAGACTTAATTCATACTTCGGCCTCCGTATCATTAATTCAAAGTAAAGAAATAGAACGACAAAGTAATACAACTTTACTCCCCGTGTTTAATGCTGTAGCGGGAGTTAGAATGGAAGAAAGGTCACCCGGTTCTTATCGATTGGCTATAAGGGGAAGTTCCCTGAGATCACCATTCGGGGTAAGAAATGTAAAAGTATATTGGAATTCTATTCCAATTTCAGATGCCAACGGCAATACCTATTTTAATCAGTTAGATATGAACAGTCTTGGCAAAATTGAAATTTTAAAGGGCCCTTCTGGCAGTTTGTATGGAGCAGGTATTGGCGGAGTAGTATCACTAGAAACAAAAGCTGCACCAAAAGGAATGAATTTGGGAATAAGGTCACTTTTTGGTTCTTATTCTACATTTAATAATGAGATTTCATTTTCTAATGGGTCTAAAAAGAACAATACATTCATTAATTTCACTAATACTCAATCTCAAGGTTATAGGGAGCATTCAGAGTCAAATAGAAAAAGCTTAAATTTGAATTCAAGTTTTTTTATTTCACCAAATCACACTTTAAATGTGTTTGGCTTAGCTTCAAAAATTGGATATCAAACCCCCGGGGGTTTAACTAAAGAGCAGATGGATGTCAACAGAAAAGCTTTTCGTCCTAAATCAGGGACCACGCCAAGCACAAAAGATCAAAAAGCTGCAATTTATCAAGACATCTTGTTTTTTGGTATTTCTGATCAATTGAAATTTAAGCAGGATTGGTCGATAAATACGTCAGTTTTTATGAATAAAGCAGAATTAGAAAATCCCTTTATCACTAATTTCGAGAAAAGAAATGAGGGCTCATTTGGAGGGAGAATCTTGGCTTCTAAAATTTTTAAAAAATCTAAATTGGTTTTTGGGGTTGAAAGTATTTCTACAAATTCAGAGTTCTCTGTATTCGATAATACCCTGGGCGAAGCCACAAAAAAAAGGAATGATGATGAAGTTAAATCTCAGCAGCGTTCTGCATTTATTCAATATGATTGGGAATTATTAAAAGGTTTTATATTTACTTCCGGAGCTAGTTTGAATAATCAAGTCATAGAATTCAAAAGAGTGGTGGTTGGAAAGTCTGATGTAAATATTAATGACCAGCCAGTGGTTCCTTTTACTCCTCGCTTAGCTCTTTTAAAATCATTTGGAAAAGCATTCACCGTTTATACAAGTTGGAGCAATGGATTTTCTTCTCCCACAACCCAAGAATTTGTAAACACCTACCAATATGCTCCAAATGCCAAATTGTTAAATGCAGAAAAAGGAGAAAACTTTGAAATAGGCTCAAAAGTTAACTTCTTACAAAATCGAATTTATCTGGAAGTGGCCTATTTTAATCTTAAACTCAAAAATGGATTGATAAGAAAACTCACAGCCTCTGGCGACGAATTTTTTGAAAATTCGGGACAAATTGATCAAAAAGGATTGGAATTTACTTCTAATTACAAAATTATTATTGAAAATCCTTCAAACTTTATTAGATCTTCCACCCTTAGGTTCAACTATACCTTAAATGATTTTGTCTATAAAAGATATACGGTAGGAACTACAGAATTTAACGGAAAATCATTGCCAGGTATTGCCAAAGATAATATGTATTTACTTTTTGAAATGATTCAAAAAAATGGAATCTTCCTAAACTTCGATATTAATTATTTGTCAAAGATTCCTTTAAATGATGCAAATACATTTTATTCCGAGTCTACTTATCTTTCAAATACTAGGTTGGGATTCAATAAAAGTGTTGGAAAGATATCGTACAAAATTTTTGGAAGTATTGACAATATTTTTAATCAAAAATATAGTTTTGGATATGATTTCAATGCCTTTGGGAATAGATTTTACAATCCAGCTCCCCTGCGAAACAATAATGTAGGATTACAATTAGGGTTTAATTTTTAATATGATGGTTAAAATTATTTTTTTATTATTTATTGGAGTTTTTATGTTTAATTATCAAAATTCCGTCTTCGACATTCAAGGACACCGAGGAGCAAGAGGCCTTATGCCCGAAAACACTATTCCAGCATTTAAAAAAGCGATTGATTTAGGAGTTAATACCTTAGAAATGGATGTCGTGATTTCAAAGGATAGAAAAGTTGTGGTATCCCACGAGCCCCATTTTAACCCCTTAATTACCAAAAAGCCAGACGGGAATTTTTTTACTTCAATGGCAGAATCAAATTTGTTTTTAATGAATTACAGTGAAATTAAAAAGTATGATGTTGGTTTAAAAGGCCACTCTGGTTTTAAAGAGCAACAAAAAACCCAGGCCATTAAACCTTTACTTGCTGATGTAATTGAAGAAATAAGTAAGTATATTAAATCGAAAGGCCTTAAAGATATTCATTATAATATAGAACTTAAAAGTTTGCCAGAAGAGTATAATATAACCCAACCAGAAGTGTCTGAATTTTGTGAATTAGTATTAAAAGTGATTGGGAATAAGATAGCTTTTAAAGATTTAACTTTACAAAGTTTTGATTTCAATATTTTAAAACATTTAGAAAAAACCAAAAAAGGAAAATTTAGTATTTCTGTTTTAATAGAACCAACTGAGGATAACGAAATACAGCATAATCTTGAAAAACTCGGATTTAAACCCGATATTTGGAGTCCCTATTTTTTAAAATTAAATACTGAAATGGTCCAAGTACTTCATGGAAAGGGTATTAAAGTGATTCCATGGACGGTCAATAATAAAGAAGATATGGAGAAAATGAAACTAATAGGTTGTGATGGAATAATTACAGATTATCCAAATAGAGCCTTAAATTTAAACTAAAATTATTTTCAAGTTGAGCCTTATAAACGAAGTAATAAGTTTTTTTATTAAGCGAAGGAGTACTCGAATTGAGGAGTTTAAAAAATTTCCGATTGAGACCCAGAATGATGTATTTTATAGTTTAATAGAAAGAGCAAAATTTACGGAATTTGGATTAACGCATAACTTTAAAGATATAAAATCTGTTAAAGATTTTCAAGAAAGGATACCTGTTAGAAGCTATGAGGAACATTTCCCTTTAATTGAACGAGTTTTAAAAGGTGAAAATAATATTCTATGGCCTTCTGAAATCCAATGGTTTTCTAAATCATCCGGTACCACTAATGCAAAAAGTAAATTTATTCCCGTTTCCGAAGAATCATTGGAAGAATGTCATTATAGAGGTGGAAAGGATCTTCTGACTTTATATTTTCAAAATAGGCCAGATTCACAATTGTTTGAAGGTAAAAGTATTTCGATAGGCGGTTCATTGCATGAAAATCCTTTTAATAGCACAACCATGGCTGGCGATATTTCTGCAGTAATTACCAAAAATATGCCTAAATGGGCTGAATTGTTTAGGACTCCCCCCCAGGAAGTTGCTCTTTTAGACAAATGGGAAGACAAAATGAAGCTCATGGTAGAGCATTGTGCAACAGAAAATGTAACCGGAATAGCCGGCGTGCCAACTTGGACTGTAGTTTTATTAGAAAATATTTTGAAGCATACAGGGGCTAAAGATATTACAGAAATTTGGCCAAATTTTGAAGCTTTTTTTCATGGTGCAGTTGCTTTTGGACCTTACAGAGATTTATTTTCTAATAAGCTTATGCCAAGTTCAAATGTTAGATACATGGAGATTTATAATGCTTCAGAAGGATTTTTTGCGATTCAAGATGATTTTGCATTGAAAGATCAAATGCTTTTAATGTTAGATTATGGTATTTTTTATGAGTTTTTATCAATGGAGGATTGGGAAAGTGAATATCCTAAGGCTCTAACGCTAGATGATGTGGAATTAGATAAAAACTATGCAATTGTAATTTCAACTAATGGAGGATTGTGGAGGTATAAAATTGGAGATACTGTGAAGTTCACATCGAAATATCCACATAGAATCAAAATAACAGGAAGAACAAAACAATTTATTAATGCATTTGGAGAAGAAATAATTGTAGAAAATGCCGACCAAGCAATTTTACATGCAGCAAAAAAAGTTGGAGTATCAATGAAAGATTACACAGGGGGGCCGATTTATATGCAAGAAGGTATTAAAGGTGGGCATGAGTGGGTGATCGAATGTTCTGAAATACCAGAAAATAAGCAGAAATTTATGGTAGAATTTGATTCAAAATTAAAAGAAATAAATTCAGATTATGATGCAAAAAGATATAATGATATGGCATTGCAATTCCCCATTGTTCATTTTGTTAAAGAGGGCACTTTTTATTCGTGGATGCAACATAGAGGTAAGCTAGGTGGGCAACACAAAGTACCTAGATTGAGTAATTCTAGAGAGTTTTTGGATGATATACTTCAATTTTGTTAAAAATGAAAGCAATAGTTATAGGATCTTCAGGTTTGGTAGGAGGACACTTGTTAAATCAATTAATAAATGATTCATCATTTACACAAATTACTATTTTTGTTAGAAAGCTATTGCCAATACATAATTCAAAGCTTATTCAAATCGTTTTTGATTTCAATACCTATTCTACCACGCTTAATCTAGATGGTGATGTTATTTTCTGTTGTTTAGGTACAACAATTAAAAAAGCGGGTAGTAAAGAAGCTTTTCGTAAAGTTGATTATGAAGCTCCTTTGTTTTTTGCAAAAGAAGCAAAAAAATCAAATGTTAAATGTTTTTGTTTAGTTTCATCTATGGGTGCTAATGCTAATTCAAGTATTTTTTATAGTAAAGTTAAAGGAGAACTGGAGGACGAAATAGCCAAGCTTTCGTTTCAATCTTCTGGTATGTTTAGGCCTTCTCTTTTATTAGGGGAAAGAGCAGAATCTAGAATGGGAGAAAGTTTAAGCAAATATATAATGTTAGCATTTGACTCTATTATTCCAGCTAAATATAAAGCCATTGAAGCATCCAAAGTTGCCTCGTCAATGATTGATTTTGCTAAAAAGGCTCAAACTGGGCATAAAGTGTTTCTTTCAAATCAATTATAAAAATTTCATTAGGGTTCAATTTATTTCCATTTGTAAGTAGTTGACTCTTCAGAATTTTCAATTTCTATTCTTTTGCTTTTATAATCACTATCTTCGTAAGGAGCATTAAATTTTGAGAAATCTACTTCTGGCATTAATTCGGTTTTAATATGATGAATAGATTCTTGCAATGCCTCCAATACTTTTTCAAAATCTTCCTTGTAAATAAATATTTTACTTTTTTCATACACAAAATCTCCCTCTTTTTGGTATCTTCTGCTCTCCGTTAAAGTAAGGAAATAATCTCTTGACCGTGTTGCCCTTACATCAAAAAAATAAGTTCTTTTTCCTGCCTTAATAGTTTTAGAAAATATTTTCTCTTGCTCTTCTCTTTCCATATCTTATATATTTTAGGGTTTATTTGCTCCCAAAAATAGGATTTTATTAATTCAAAAAAAAAATATTTAATTAAAAATATTGTAATAAATAAATAAAAATTTGTACTTTGTGTATGAAGTTAGAAAGGCGATAAGTTTTGATACAATAAAATTTCAATAATTTTATTCTTTTGTAATTATGAAATCTATGACTTATTATAAAATTAAGATAGTTTTAGTAGCTTTTTTTGTATTTGTTAATACTTTATCAATTGCCGCTCAAAAAGTGGAGATTGGTAAAAAATTTAAAGGTTCCGCTTCATATTATCATAAAAAATTTAATGGAAGAAGAACCGCCAGTGGAGAAAGGTTAAACAATCAAGATTATACATGTGCCCATCGTTTTTTTCCTTTTGGAACAATGCTTGAAATAATTAATCCTTCAAATGGCAAATGGGTGGTAGTAAGAGTAAACGATAGAGGACCATTTTCAAAAAATAGAGTAATTGATTTGAGTTATTCTGCTGCCAAACAATTAGGAATGATTCAAAAAGGAGTAGTGAAAATTGAAGCAAGGGTAGTTGGGGAGAACGGGGAATTATGTATTTTAAAAGAAGGAGCTTTATCTGAAAATTTAAAAAATATTTTCAATTCAGACACTACACATAAATTTATTGCTCCTTTATTACCCGAAAATGTGGCTTCCAAAAAAATAAAGCAATAATATTATAAATAATTTCATGCAGAACTTAAATTTATCGAAGATACGTGAATTTGGAAATTTAGATTTTTTAGCCAAACAATTAGTAGAAGGTTTTATTACGGGTTTACATAAATCACCTTTTCATGGTTTTTCAGTCGAATTTGCCGAGCATAGACTATATAACTCTGGGGAAAGCACCCGTTATATCGACTGGAAAGTTTTTGCTAAAACTGACAAGCTTTTTGTAAAACGTTATGAAGAAGAAACGAATCTAAGATGTCATTTGTTGGTTGATGTTTCCTCTTCCATGTATTATCCTGCAAAAACTAATGGGAAATTAAATTTCTCAGTTCTTGCGGCTGCTACAATTGCAAACATGCTACAACGGCAAAGAGATGCTGTAAGCTTAGTGACTTTTTCAGACCAAATTGAGGTGCAAACCCAATGCAAATCTACTTCGAGTCATATTCACAAAATCTTTGTGGAATTAGAACAGGTTTTGAATAGGGGGAAGGCAAAGCTAAGTTCATCTGTTGCATCCACTCTACATGAAGTAGCGGAGAAAATTCATAAACGATCTTTGGTGGTTATTTTTAGCGATATGTTTGAAGATATAAATGATACAGAGAAAATATTTTCGGCTCTTCAACATTTAAAACATAACATGCACGAAGTGTTACTTTTTCATGTAAATGAAAAAAGTACAGAATTGGATTTCGAATTTGACGATAGACCGTATGAATTTGTTGATTTAGAAACTGGAGAGAAAGTGAAAGTTCAACCTTCTCAAGTCAAAGAGCAATATGTTTCTACACTTGAGAATTTCAATCATGAATTGAAAATAAAATGTGGTCAGTATAAAATAGACTTTATTGAAGTTGATATTAATAAAGGATTTGATCAAATTTTGACTTCTTTTTTGGCAAAGAGAGCTAAAATGCGTTAAAATGCTTTTTAAGCACTTTAAATCTACTAGGAACCTCTTGTGTAAAAATTAATGGTTTTTTTTTATTCTAATTTAATTTTGAAAAAAAATCAAAATTACATAAATATGCTTTTAACAACAACTCATAGTATAGAAGGTAGAAGTATTAAAGAATATAAGGCCATAGTAACTGGTGAAACCATAATTGGAGCCAACATATTTAAAGATATTTTCGCTGGAATAAGAGATATTATTGGTGGAAGATCGGGTTCTTATGAGCAAGTACTTAGGGAAGCTAAAGACTCAGCGATGTCTGAAATGGTGGATAGGGCGAAAAAGTATGGAGCCGATGCTATCGTTGGAATTGATTTAGACTATGAAACTATTGGAAAGAATGGGGGAATGATAATGGTTACTGCATCGGGTACTGCTGTAACTTTGAATTGAAGTTTAGGAAGTTAGAATATTTGCTTATTCTAATCTCCTAATCATTTCTAAACATGCCCTAGCATTATGATAGGGGCATTTCCACATGCCTATTTTGTCCATTTTTGTAAGTGGTTTATTGTTCTCGTCAATTCCCCAATACCACTCACCAGTTTCCGAAATTAAATTCTTTTTTATGAAATCCCAGGATTTTAAAGATTGCTTTAGATATTTAGAATCTTTGGTGATTTCAAAACTATTATAAAAACCAACCATGGCCTCTGCTTGTGGCCACCAATCTTTTTGTTTTTTTATATGATTACCCTCTATTTCATAAAACATGCCTCCATCTTTGTCAATTCCATTAATAGCCGTATTGCTAAGTCGAATAGAAATGGGTTTTATTTTTTTAATCCATTTATTTTCTCTTAGTACTTCTGCAGTTTCAAGCAATAGCCAAGAAGCTTCAATATCGTGTCCGTAAGAAATAATATCGGATCTAGATTTCCAATCGTCTGTTAAAAACAAGATTTGAGTGCCGGTCTGTGGATTAATAATATATTTTGTGAATACCACTAACAACCCCTCTAATTGTTTTTTAAGGCCAGGATCTCTCCAAACTCTATATAGGTTTGTAAATGGCTCTATAATATGCAAATGGGTGTTCATCGATTTTTTTTGATCTTCTTTGCCTTGAGTTATTACTTTATCTTGGGTAATGTTCCATTCTTCGGTGGTTACTTCAAAATAGCCGCCATTTGTTTTGTCAAAAGCATGTTTAACCAAAAGGAAATAAATTTCTTTAGCTACATTTAATGCTTTTGGATCCTTAAAAGCACGATAATATTCTGATATTCCATATAAGAGAAATCCTTGCCCATAGATTTGTTTGTAACGTTCTTTAGGATTACCTAAGTAATCAACTGACCAATAGGCACCTCCATTTTTGGTATCCCAAAAATATTTCATTAAGTAATCATATGCTCTTGTTGCCATAGCTTTATACTCTGCCTTAGGATTTTGCAAGTAAGCTGCCGAAAAAGTCCATAAAATCCGGCTATTTAGAACCAAGCCTTTATCAGCTTTTGGGAAAAGCGTATCATCCCCATTTATTTTCCCAATAAAACCCCCGTTTTCATTGTCAACTGCATTTTTTATCCAATATGACAAGATATTGTCAAGTTCACTAATCATTTCATTTCGGAATTGTTTTTTTATAAATTCCAAAGAATCATCCTTGATTATATATAAATCGGGAATATTTTTTAAATGCTTTTTTGCTACTCCAAAACAGGGTTTAAAAAGCATAATAATTAAAAAAATAAATGTATATTTTTTCATCTACAAAAAATTGGAAGCAAAATTTTATTATCCTATATTGAATTCAAATAGTTTAAATTATTTTTCAAGAATCAAGGCAGGAATTGCCTTGAGTTTATACAGGTCATTGAATTTACCAATGTCTTCATTAATAATTTTTTCAATAGAATCTTTTTGTACTTTCCATTCTTTAGATAAATCTGCCAATCTTGTAATAGTACCATTAGTAAGAGTTGGGTTATGTGCATCTGCTCGAGATTTTAAATCTAAAAATTCGGCATTTAATCTGTTTGGAAAGTTAATTACATCTTGAAAAGTTTCTTGCTTTGTTGAAATTAAATTGGCTTCCCATTCCGTTAATTTCTTTGAAATTCCTTTTCCAAGATCTAATAAGTCAGTCAATTCTTTTTTGTCTTTTAATAAAGTAGTGTAACTTTCTAATTGAGCTTTTATTTTTCTCATATTGATTACCGTTGCATGTATTTCTGCAACACTATTTTCTATGGTTTTAAGAAAATTTTCTTGAGCCTCAAAATCTTGTTTAGTAGCTTTTAACCTTGGGTCTGAAATCACCTTTGCTTGGGTAAAGGAAGTATCTTTTCCAGCTAATAGTCTAATTTTGAAATTATTAGGAGCAACTAAAGCCCCTCTATAATCCCCGTTAACAAACACTTTGTTTATTCCAACTAAACCTTCCTTTCTTAAATCCCAGGAAGTGCGGTTAATTCCCTTTTTGCTAGGAATTACTTGTTTTTCTATCGGGCCACCCTCATATTTTACAAAATTTTTGTCTTTTTGATTGTCTAAAGTCCGTATTGTTTTTCCATTACTATCTATAATTTCAATTACAACTTTTGAACTATCCATGTTTTCTGGCAAGAAATAGTCTAAAATCAATCCGTTCATAGGATTTTGCCCTAAGCCTGGAATAGCCTCAGGAGGAGAAGGGGCGTCAAATTTTATAGTATTTTTAGGATTAAAAATAATGGCTTTAGTAATCTGATCTAAATTTTCTGACTGCTGAAGTGCAGATAAATCATCCAAAATCCAAAATGCTCTTCCTGCTGTCGAGACTATTAGGTCATTATCATGAACAACAAGATCAGTAATAGGGACTACAGGTAAATTAAGGGAAAGCTTTTGCCATTTTTCACCATTATTATAAGATATATAAAAACCCAATTCTGTTCCACAATATAAAAGCCCTTTTTTCTTAGGATCTTCTCTTACTACCCTAGCGAAATCATTTTCATTTATTCCTTGGATTATTTTATTCCAAGTTTGTCCATAATCTTTAGTAATGAAAATAAAAGGAGAAAAATCATTAAATCGATATTTGGTTGCTACAATATATGCAGTGGCAGGATCATGAGGAGAAACCTCAATACTATGAATAAGGCATTCTCCAAGTTCTTTTGGAGTCACATTTTGCCAATTTTTGCCATCGTCTTGAGTGACGTGGACAAGCCCACAGTCGCTTCCTGTATATAAAACTCCTTCTTTGTGAGGAGAAACTGCAATGTATTGGAGTGTGTTATACACTTCACCTCCGGCACCTTCACTCGTAAAAGGACCACCGCCATCTTCTTGTTTAGCTTTCTCATTTTTAGTTAAATCACCGCTTATTTCTTTCCAGGATTGTCCATTATCGTTACTCTTTAAAACTACGTTTCCGCCATGATAAATTGCACCTTTTGTAAATGGAGAAGCAACTATTGGAGCATTCCAGTTAAACCTATATTTTTGAATGTTAGGTTTTACCCCCAACCCAATATGAGGATAGGCCATTACATCTTTTGAGATTCCAGTTTTTAAGTCTAATACTTCAATATTGCCTTGATAACAACCACCATAGATTACTTGAGGGTCAGAAGGATTGTCAAATGCTATATAGGCAGATTCACAACCAGGACCTGTAGACCAATCCTGCCACCCAATTCCAGGACCAGTAGTTCGTGAAGCCACTCCTAATGAGGAATTATCTTGTTGACCTCCATAGACATTATATGGAAACTTATTGTCTGTAATAACCCTATAAAATTGTGCTGTGGGTTGGTTTTGTTGGGTGCTCCAACTTTTGCCACCATTGAAAGTGATATTTGCTCCCCCATCATTGGCATTAATCATATTGAGATTGTTGAGCGGGTTTATCCAAACATCATGATTGTCGCCATGAGGTACAGGCACGGGAGCAAAAGTTCGGCCCCCATCAATAGATTTTAGAAATGGTGCATTCATAACATACACTAAATCTTGGTTAATTGGGTCAGCAAATATTTCAATATAATACCAAGCTCTGGCAATTGTAATTCTTTGCTTTGAGGTTTGAATCCAGGTTTTTCCAGCATCATCGCTTCTGTATACTCCAGCCTTGTCTCCTTCAGCTTCAATATTAGCAAAAACTCTGTTTGGATTAGCTCTTGAAACAGAAACTGCAGATTTTCCAATTGCTTTGGGCAGCCCATCACTCAATTTTTTCCAAGTTTCGCCTGCATCATCTGACTTATATATGGCACATCCAACACCACCACTTTCCACTTTCCATGGATAGCGACGATGCTCCCACATAGAAGCAAATAGTATTCTAGGATTTGTCATGTCCATGCTTAAATCTGCACACCCAGTATTAGCATCAATATAAAATATTTTTTGCCAAGATTTTCCTCCGTCTGAAGTTTTATAAATTCCTCTATCTTCATTTGGGCCATGTAAAGCTCCTTGTGCTGCAACATAAACGACGTCTGGATTTTGAGGATGAATCCTAACTGCTGCAATATGTTTTGTTTTTTCTAAGCCAATATTTTTCCAAGTTTTACCAGCATCGGTCGTTTTATATATTCCATCTCCATGAGAAGTCATAACTCCTCGCACTGCATGCTCTCCCATTCCCACATATAATACATTTGGGTCAGATTCAGCAACAGAAATTATTCCAACAGAACCTGTTTTAATTTGACCATCAGATATATTCTTCCAAGAAATTCCTGCATCTTCTGTTTTCCAAATGCCACCGCCTGTTCCTCCGAAATAATATACTAAAGGATTTTGTTTTATTCCAGTGGCTGTTATACTCCTTCCACCTCTAAAAGGTCCAATGTTTCGCCATTTAAGACCTTTATATAATTCTGCATTGAATGTATTTATGGGAATAGGTTCAATTTTTGGGGTACTAATTTTAGGTTTTTTTTGGCTAAAACTTGAGAAGGATACTAAAATTGAGCAAGCGAAAAGGAGAATGTTTTTCATAAAAGGGTTTAAGATTTAATAATAATTTATAAAAATAATTTTTTTTTGGAACGAAAGAAGGAAAATGAATATTTTTTTTAGAATATTAATTCTATTTCACCTAAATAATTATCATTAAATGTAATTTTAGAATCATTTCATTTCTAATTATTTTGTTTTGGATTATGCAAATTTCATCTGTAGATACTTAATTTTTCTATAAAATCCTTAATGGTAGCTGGAAACATATATCTTTCGTTTTTAAAAGGAGGTTTCATAGTTCCTTTTCCATTTAAGATACTTGTATCCATACTCCAAGCTAATAATTGATAGCCCATCCCATGATTAATGCAAATAAAATCAGTATTATATTCAAAAATGTCGATTTTCCTTGGGTTTAAATGCCAAAAAAAAGCTTTTATCAAATATCCTCTAGTATGGTTGTGAAAATCACTCACATGGCTAAGTTCGTGTGCCAAAACGCCTAATTTCCCTTCTAAAGAGAGTGAGTCGAAAAGAATTGGGGTTAATATTGGGATTGTTTTTGTGCTTATTTTAATAGCATAGCTCCAGTTTTTTTTAAATCTAAACAAGTTAAGTGGATTTGGAACAGTTGTTAATGGAATTAATTGTTTCTTTGTTTTGATTTTGATTCTATCATAAGGTATTTCAGCAAAATAGGGCTTACAGAACAAAAAATACTTTACTATGGAAGAATCAACTTTAGGTATTTTTTTAAAATGAATTTCGTTTAAATCATTTTCAGTCACTTGTTTTTTAGGTAAAGGTTGGCCATTTATGTCGTTGAAAATGAAAATTACAGAAAAAATAATCGAAAAGAAATGTAGCTTTATTTTCATGGAGTAACAAATAATGTCTTGATTATAAGAATCTTATTATTCTTCAAATTTTTGCAAATGAGAATGGCGGTTTACAAAAATATTGAAGTTGCATAAAGTATCTTTGAATAAATCTATACTACGATTTTATCAATCTATAAATCTTTTCAAAATTCCATCATAGCTATCAATTCTTCGGTCTCGTAAAAAGGGCCAAGTAGTTCGGTAATATTCAGTTTTTCCTAGATCTAAGGTTTCAACATGGGTTTCTTCTTGATCGTGAGAAGCTAAATACAATAATCTTCCGTGTGGGTTAGCAATAAATGAACCTCCCCAAAACTTCTGATTTGCTTCTGTTCCTACTCTGTTTACAGAAACTACATATAAACCATTCGCTATTGCATGAGATCTTTGGATAGTTTGCCAAGCATCATATTGTTCTTGGTTAATTGCCTGATTTTTTTCATCCAAATCCCATCCAATCGCAGTAGGGTAGAAAAGAATATCTGCACCCATCAAGGAAGTAATTCTCGCGGCTTCAGGATACCATTGATCCCAACAAATCAAAACTCCAATTTTTCCAAACTTGGTTTGCCAAACTTTATATCCTAAGTCTCCAGGGGTAAAATAAAATTTCTCATAATATCCAGGGTCGTCAGGAATGTGCATTTTTCGGTATTTTCCTAAATAGGCTCCATCGGCATCGATAATAGCCACAGTATTATGATACAAACCTTGAGCACGTTTTTCAAATAGTGAAACCACCAACACCACACCCAATTCTTTAGCAAGTTTTTGCATTATTTCAGTAGTAGGTCCAGGAATTGTTTCACCCAATTTAAAATTGTCATGATCTTCCACATCGCAAAAATACAAGGAAGAAAAAAGTTCTTGTAGGCAAATAATTTGAGCTCCATTTGCTGCAGCTTCTTTTATTTTAGCACTAGTTTTTTCAATGTTTTCTTGTACATTTTCAGAACAAGACATTTGAATAAGGCCTATGTTTATGTTATTCATTTATTTTTATATGCTAAAAAAGAAATTTTTTAAAATTTGACTCCAAATCTTTCACCTAATTCTTCCAAATTCTCCACTACTTTGTCAATTAAAGGAAGTCCTGATATTAACCGTTGGGCTTTGAAATTACGTTCTTGATCCCCTGGGATCTGCACTTGATTACCTTCCAAATGCTTTGCGTTTCTAAATCTCATAATCCATTTATCCATATCGTTTTTAAAATCTTCTTTAGGTCTAAATCCATCAATTCGCATTGCCCCTAGAAAATGCCCAGTTCCTTTGCCTACCTGTTCGGCAGCTACTTCATGAAAGCCTGCAGTGGCAAACGGCGGGACCCAAGGTCCAAAATTTGCTCCTGAGAGAACACCGGAAAATATATCTACAATAGCTCCTAAACCATATCCTTTGTGGCTTCCGTGTTCTCGATCCCCACCAAGCGGCAAAAGCCCTCCACCTTCTTTTACAGCATTTGCATTTAAGGTAGGTAAACCATCTTTATCTTGCACCCAACCAAAGGGAGCGTTTTCTCCTTTTCTTTGCAAAATTTCCATTTTTCCATAAGCAACCGCTGTAGTGGCAAAGTCAGCTAAAAAAGGAGGTTGAGATTGAGCAGGGATTGCTACTGCTATTGGGTTTGTGCCTAAAAGTTTTTCTTTTGAAAAAGTTGGAACTACCAATGGGGCAGAATTTGTCATTGCCCAACCAATCATATCCTCTTTCAATGCCAATGAAGCATGATAACCGGCTATTCCAAAATGATTAGAATTTTGAACAGAAATCCAACCCGATCCCGCTTTTTTTGCTTTTTTAATAGCAATTTTCATTGCAAACGGGGCAACAACTAAACCTAATCCTTTATCTCCATCTAAAACAGCAGTACTGGGTGACTCATGAATGATTTTTATAAAAGGTTTTGGGTTTAGTCTACCGTTATCATATAATCGTACATAGCCAGCAAGTCTTGCTACTCCATGTGAATCTACACCGCATAAATCTGCATTGATTAAAACATCAGCAGACAATTTAGCATCTTGTATGCTACAACCTAAAGCTATAAATATTTTTTCTGTAAATTTTCTTACTTTTTCAGCAGCGTACATAGTTCTGATTTAATATTGCGAAATTATCAAATTATGTTCATTCTAATTCATATTTAAAAAAAAGATTGTTGTTTGTAGAAGTTTTTTTTTAAATTTAAACGTTAATGAAAAAAAAACACGTTCAATGAAAAACTTCCTCCTATTTTTAATAAGCTATTTATTTATTTTACAATCAAATGCACAAAATGTTAAAAGAGTGGTGCCTTCCATTGAGCATGTCACTGTTTTCTTAAATCAAGCTCAGATTTTGGCGAATGCATCTACTTCAATACCAGCAGGAAATTCTAAGATTTTTCTTGACGATATTGCTAATTCAATTGATCAAAATAGTATACAAATAAGCGGAAAAGGTGATTTTACCCTTTTGGGAGTTAAATACTCAGTAAACCATTTGAATACAAAAATTAATTTGATTCAGGATTCTATAAAATTAATAAGAACAGAAATTGAAAATTTGGATATGCTTTTGTCTGTAGCCAATAACGAAGAAAAGATGATAATGGCTAATGCTAGTATTAAAAATGAGAAGGACGGTGTTTTACCCGAGGAATTAAAAGAAATGATTGATTTTTTTAGAGCCAAGCTTACGGAAGTGGGTTCACGAAGGTTGCAGATTGTAAGGCAAATAGAGCCATTAAAAGATAAAAAAGGGAAGTTAGAAATGCAACTTAATGAAAATATGAGCGTTAGAATGCCCTTGGGGCAGATAGAGTTAAGTGTATCAGCAGCTAAAGCAACTAGCGTTCAAATTGCAATCACATATATGGCATTTAATGCAGGTTGGATTCCAAATTATGACATAAAGGTCAAAGATACCAAAAGCCCAATTGTTGTAACCTATAAAGCAGGAGTTTTTCAAAACACTGGTCTTGATTGGAAAAATGTAAAACTTTCTTTGTCAACTTCTAATCCTCAATTATCTGGACAAAAACCTCAACTTTTTCCACAATATTTAAGTTTTTACGAACCTAAGATCTTATATAAAAGTGCCAGATCTGAGGCATCCGTAGGCATGATGGATGCTTTGGCGAGTCCTGCTCCTTTGGCAGAATTGCAGAGTTCATCCAACATTACAAAAATGGTGGAAACAGCCCTTTCCGTTCAGTTTGATATTGGAAGTGTTTATACCATTCCTACTGGAGGAAACCCTGAGATGGTTGAAATTCAAAATAATAGTATCGACTCTAAATTTGTGAACTTAATAACTCCAAAACTGGATAATGCAAGTTTTTTAACTGCAAAAATTTCGGATTGGGAGAAATATAAATTTATCTCAGGAGAAGCCAATGTGTATTTTGAAGAGAAATTTTTAGGTAAAACCTATATCAATGAATCTAATGTAAAAGATGAATTAGAGATAAGCCTGGGCAGAGATGCTAGGATTATTGGGAAAAGAGAGGAAATAGAAAATTTTAAAGCAAGAAAGGCAATTGGTTCAAATATTAAGGAATCATTTGGCTTTAGAACTACAGTTCGAAATACTAAGAATACCGCAATAACGGTGGTTTTAGAAGACCAAGTACCTGTTTCGCAAGACAGCAATATTGAAGTTGATATAGAAGAATTGTTGGAAGGGAATTTAGAAACTGAAACAGGAAAAGTTAAGTGGCAGTTTAGTTTAGAGCCAGGTCAAAGTAAGGAGGTTATCATGAAATATTCTGTAAAATATCCCAAAGATAAAAAAATAAATAATTTGTAATAATGGAAATATATTTAAGAAAATTCATAAACAAATTTTTTGGATTTTTTATTCGTGGGTTGCTATTTGTAGCGCCAGTAGGCTTTACAATCCTAATTTTATATAATGCCTTTGATTTTGTAGACAGTTTGGTTAGAATCAGATTCAGTTTTGATCAGCCTAATCAAGAGTTTTTTATTCCAGGACTTGGTTTTGTAATTGTCATTTTTGGTACTGCGTTTATAGGCTTTGTTTTTACAGTTCTTTTGCCTCAAACTATTCAGAATTGGCTGGAAAATGGAATTAAGAACTTACCTTTAATTAAAATATTTTATTCTGCTTTCAAAGATTTAATTTCTGCTTTTGTTGGTGACAAAAAGAAATTTAAACAAGGGGTGATCGTAACTATTAACAGAGAATCTAATATTAAAAAAATGGGATTTTTAACGCAAGAAGACCTAAATGCACTTAATTTACCCGAAATGGTTTC
>JANNWE010000260.1:0-1640 GCA_031414675.1 Cytophagaceae bacterium | reverse complement strand
GCCAATACATACGACAGCTCCGAACTTCCACTTACCTGATCAATTACTTTGAAGTTGTTCCCACTTAAATGTACCTCGGTGGCGTTTTGATTGTGGTTGGTAACAAGGGCGGTGTTTACGCCACATGAACTAAGTAATGCCACGAGCAATAACAACACGGAATAAATTTCGATCTTTTTCATTTTATTAATTTATTGTTAAACATGTATTAAAAGTTAAAACCAAAATGTAGCCCAGGTTGAATAAAGTAGTTAGGCCATTTTTTTTCTACTTTTTTAAAAGATGCTGGAACATTCGTTCTTAAAGGCCAATAACTACATCCAATAGCTGGTTCAAAAAAGAAACGGTTTTTAAAAAACTTAAATTGGTAACCCAAATGGAAGTTTAGATATAGGGTGTATCCATTTCCAATCTTTTTATTATCCTCATCCAAGTATTTTTCAAAAGCGTTTAATGCATGCAGGGATGTATAGACTCCTTTCCACCAAAAACGCTGATATCCTAATGTAGGTGCAAGTATGCGTGCATGTCCAGAATAGTTTTCTCCTGGTTTATCAAATGATGGTCCAAAAGGGAGACCTATTGGAAAGCCATAGATGGATCTTTTAAATTCAAAGGAAACAACATCTTTAGGTGTAATTCTATAACCCACATTTAATTGCACATACTCAGGGCTGTTTTTTCTATCAAAATTTCCTAACATCAAGAATGAACTCCCAATAAACCACCATTTATAAGTGCTGTCTTGTTTGGCATGATGTGCTTTGAGTTGTAGAGTGCTTGCCATCAATAAAATGAAGGCGAAGCATAAAATTTTCTTTTGCATATCAATACTATTAGTTGTTAAATGATACTGCAAAAGTAGATTGGCGAGATGCCATAATTCGTTCACTTAAGTTAAGAAATGACGCTTAACCTTTATCTTTCTCCATAATCCTTGCTCTTAACCTGCTTAAAGATTGAGGTTTGATACCTAAAAAGCTCGCTAATTGGTGTTGTGGCACACGTTGGATAAGGTCCGGTCTTTTTTGTACTAAATTCAAATATCGTTGTTCGGGCGAAGAAGTCTTAAACTCATCAAAATTGATTTGTTGTTTAGCTAACATTTCTTCCGCCATTATTCTACACATGAGTTCAAATTTAGGAGATTTAGTAAATATTTCAACATCCATACCTGGGTTTGCAACCGTTAGAATAGTATCTTCTAGACAACTTATAAAATACTCCGACGGGGCATTATTTATTACACAATGGGGTGTTAAAACTTCCAGTTCTGTAAAAAAGGCGGTAGTTTTTTCTTCCCCATCTATAATGTAATATTTCCGTATACATCCTTTTAGAATAAAATATTCATCCTGTGATTTCTGTCCTTCTTTGAGTAAAATAGTTCCTTTCTTAATAGTGCGGAATATGTCTAAAGAAAGTATTGCGTTCTTTTCATCTTCAGTCAGTGAAATATATTTTGAAATAAAGTTAAATAGGATGTCTTGCATTGCTTTTATAGGTTGTTATGTTATTTCCAACTATTACATTTGCCACCAAAGTCAGTCTGTGAAAAGACTGTCCTCACAAATATAATTGAAAAACTTTTGAAAAAACGGCCTGAGTTTCGTAATTGTAATAGGTCAAACAAACGCTTT
>JANNWE010000259.1:0-2787 GCA_031414675.1 Cytophagaceae bacterium | reverse complement strand
ATATTCCTTTATTCTTTTAAGGCCTACTGTTCCATCGTTATTGGAGCCCGTAAGTATTACTCCAATCAATTTATTTTTATACGCTTCGGCAGCCGATTCGAATAATACATCGATTGATGGTCTTGCATAATTTACTCGCTCATCGATTGTAAGTGAAAAAGTTTTATCCTTTTCGATCAACAAATGATAATTAGGTGGCGAGAAATAAACTTTTCCGTTTTCAATTTTTTCTTTTTCATCTGCTTCTTTTATATCAATAGTATTAGTATCATTTAACAGTTGTATCCATTGGCTATCTGAATGTGCACTCATATGCTGCACAATAATAATGGGAGTTTTGAAGCCTTTTGGCAAATTAGAAAACATGATTTTCAACGCTTTCATTCCTCCCGATGAAACTCCTATTACAATTGCTTCGTAATGCATCATTCCAAACCTCTATCTAATTTATATTTCTTTTTAAATATTTTTTGTTTTTTATCTATGTCCTTGTATTCCTCATAAAAATCTGTGAAACGTAAACCTTCTTTTGCGCCCAAACATAAAATACCGCCATTAATGAGACTGTCGTAAAAAAGTTTTTGGACTTTTTTTTGTAAATCTTTATCAAAATAAATAAGCACGTTTCTGCATAATATTAAGTGTACTTCTGCAAATACACTATCAGTAACTAAATTATGATTTGCCCAGACAATATTTTTTTTCAAAGATTGATTCATAATCACATTGCCATAATTGGATGTATAATAACTGGATAAAGATTCTTTCCCCCCTGATAATTGATAATTAACCGTATATCTTTTTATCATTTCATTCGAAAAAAAACCTTCTTTCGCTTTGTTCAAGGCTTGTTGATTAAAATCTGTTGCATAAATCGTGGTCCTGTCATACAAACCTTCTTCCTGCATAATAATAGCCATTGAATACGCTTCTTCGCCAGTAGCACACCCGGCATGCCATATTTTTATAAACGGATAAGTTTTTAAAACTGGGATCACGGTTTCTCGTAATGATTTATAAAAGCCAGAATCACGAAACATTTCAGTTACCGTTATTGATAAATCCTGTAAAAGTTGAGAAGCAAATGTTTTATCCTTTAAGACCATAGATTTTACTTGAGAAAAATCTTCTAATCCCGACATTGCCATCCTATTAATAATCCTACGCCTGATATGTGCTTCTGAATATTGCCTGAAATCATAACCATATTTCTGATAAATGGCTTCTAATAACAATGAAATTTCAAATTCAGAGGAGTCTTTATTCCTCATTAGATATTACAAACTAATTTTCATAAGCGGCAAAGATGGGCATTTCAGTTGCAACAAGTATTACACAATTTTTTGAAAAGCTTACATAATTCACACATTATTTTTTAAACATATATATATGTAATTAACATGATTGTCGATTCTGTATTCAATTAATTAAAATTCTATTAATTCCAGATGGATACCGAATTAGGGTCCATTTGATATTGAAGAAAACAATTTACCATACCTATACCAGCTACTTTGGTCAGTAGTTTACTAATTGAAACAATGAAAAAAAAAGTTAATTAGGACAAATAAACCATCAAATAAAACCCAAAACTTACGCAGGCACATTTACTTTTTTGCCATCACACAGAACTAGGCAAAAAAAAAATCAAAAGAACCTGCAAGCCAACTTCCGTAGACACAATTCTACCGACGGACACAACACGACTGAAAAAGAACAAAAAAGGCATAACGGCACATTGCCAAAAGTGGTGGATTAGTGCTTGGTATAAGAGTTTAGTGAGTACATAAATAGTAGTGCTTCGCTTGAAAGTTTGCACTAAAAATCTCCACCATTGGGTATCTGCAAATCTTAAGACTATAAAAAAACTCAAATTCTTTATTTTTCTGGACACAATCAAGTTATCATTTATCCAATATCTGCTTTTTGGGAAGAGTGGCTATTGAGTATATATTATTCTACCAAAAATAGTTTTATAGCTTAAAAAGCCTTAAAATGACTTATTTTTTTAATAAAATGAATCGCCCTTTGATAATCTATTGTGCAAGTTTTTAATTTTATGAAAAGTTAAGGCATGCCAAGGATGTACAGACTGCCTTTGAGCTTGTAAAACGTCATGATTAGTGGCATTTACATTTTCTAAACCTCGTTAGTTGGTATAGGAAATATTTCATTTCGTTTGATTGTTCCAAATACCTATTCATTAATTTTCTGTCTCTGTTGGTAAAGTTGTGGATTGTGGCCGTAGTTTTCGGCGTTTTTCTCTATTGCCTCAGCATATGTTGAGCGTTCTATCGCTCGGCGGCCATCTTGCCTGCCCATGCACTGGTCTTTTACCTGGCAAGCGGAGCACGCTCACCTTCGGTATTTCTTAAAATTGTATTGATGTTGTGGTCTGATTTGTTTTGGAGATGCTAGTCAGAATGTGTTTGTTTGATATACTGAAAATACGAATTTTAAGCTGTTTTTCTAATAGCTTTTCAACTATATTTGTGAGGATAGTCTTTTCACAGACTGCCCTTGGTGCCAAATGTAACAAAACTCAATAACATAACAACATATAAAAACAATGAAAAATTTACTATTTGACTTTATATCAAAATACATTTCCCTGACAGAAGATGAGAAGAATGCAATACTTTCGATGGACATATTCCGCTCTACTAAAAAAGGGACTATTTTACTCAAAGAAGGACAGAAATCACAAGAATGCTATCTTGTTTTAAAAGGATGCATACGGAAATATTATATCATAGATGGGGAAGAAAAAACTACCGCCTTTTTTAC
>JANNWE010000258.1:0-2799 GCA_031414675.1 Cytophagaceae bacterium | reverse complement strand
GTATAACTTCTTTAACTCATTGTGGATATAGGAAATATTGAATCTACTTTGCCAACGAAAGTTAGCGGTTTTAACAACATCAACATTTAACGCAAATTCAATTCCCTTGTTTTGAACTTCTCCTAAGTTCTGCGTTACAGATGTAAATCCGTTAATAGAATAAATGGGTCTACCTATCAACAAGTCTTTGTTTCTTCTATCATAAACATCTATGCTACCGTTGATCCTATTTTTCCAAAAAGCAAAATCAAGACCTACATTCCATTCTTCTCGGGTTTCCCATTGAAGATCAGGATTACCCAATTGTGAAGGAGTGATAGCAGAGCCATTATTATAAATTCTAGTAGATCCACTATACAGACCTCTTGAATCGAAATTACCAATTTGATCATTACCAGTTCTACCCCAAGACGCTCTTAACACTAGATTATTAAAGAAGTTATTCTTATTTAGAAAGCTTTCTTTGCTAATATTCCAACCGGCTGTGAATGATGGGAAAGTAGCGAACAAATTGTTTGCTCCAAAACGAGAAGAACCATCTCTTCGTACTGTGGCAGAAAACAAATATTTACTATTAAAATTATAGTTCAGTTTTGCAAAATTAGAATAGGTGGCTGAAGCAGACCAAAAACCTGTAATTGATTCCGGCGTTGCAGCTGCATTAGCAGTTCTAAATTCAGGGGTAGCAAAACCAGTACCATTTAATCCAATTTGCTCATTTACATCATTCCGATACTCCAAACCGGCAAGTACGTTAAAATTATGCTGGTCTTTGAATGTTTTGGTATAATTAAGTACATGGTTAGTAGTGAAGTTGGTATTCCAGTTACTATTTACAGAAGAGCGGCCTCTTACGCCCACACCATCAGATGTTCTAGGGTCAGTATAACGATCACTTTGTCCTAATCGATAGTCTAAACCAAAGGTACCTGAGTATCTAAGTCCTTTGATAATCTCGTAATTTATCTTAAAATTACCTACTAATTGATTTGTTCTTTGTGTGTTAGTATTTAAATTAATATTTGCAATAACATTTTGATTTAAAATTCCTGCAAAAGGTTGTGTTGCGCTTGCAGCAGGCATCCCGTAAAAGCTTCCATCTGCGTTGTAAATACGATTTGACGGAATAATTAAGCTGGAGGAGAATGATGGACTACCTAAGAAAGAACCATCAGTTGAAAATGTAGCTCCTTGACCGACAGTACTTACATTCAATTGTGTTTCTACAGATAATTTTTTAGAAACATTGTGCTTTAGGCTTAATAATACAGTTCCTCTTTCAAAATCACTTGGCTTTACTATTGCTTGAGACTTGTTATAAGATGCGGATAAATAGAAGGTTGTTTTTTCATTTCCACCACTCATACTCATTTCTGCATTAAGAACATTTCCAGTACCAAAAGCCTCACCTTGCCAGTCATAAGTAGGCAAATCCGCAATATCTTTATCAGTTAAAGAAGCTGACAAGTTCATCTCACCCAATGCTGTAGAGCGGATTGTTGCTGGAGAAGTTAAAGGACTAGCATTTTGCAACGCCAATATTCTTTGACTCAAATATTTTTGCGTGTCTAAAACATCAAACTTTTTTAATGTAGAATTAGAACCCCAATAAACGTTGGTTGTAAAATTAGATTTACCCATTTTACCTCTTTTTGTTGTAATGATAACAACACCATTACCTGCTCTGGCTCCATAAATAGCAGCTGCACCAGCATCTTTCAATATTTCAATTGATTCTATATCATTGGGGTTTAGAAAGTTAAGTGGATTTGTTTGTGTACCGGTTTGCCCGTTTAAAGCAAGCGTACTGTTATTAATTTGTACACCATCAACTATATACAATGGTTCATTACCTGCGTTGATAGAACCGATACCTCGTATACGAACAGTTACAGGACCACCTGGTATACCATTGTTTGATTGAACAGCAACTCCGGCTGCACGACCTTGTATTGCACGATCAAATGATTGTACCGGCAAATTACTAATTTCCGCTCCTGATATTCTAGAAATTGCTGCAGTAATTTCTCTTTTCTTTTGCACCTGATAACCGGTAACGATAACTTCATCCAAATTATTATTAGTTGAGTTTAGTGCAATATCAAAATTGCTACTCTTAGTAATCGTAATTTCCTTTGTTTCAAAATTAACAGAACTAATAACCAATGTTTTAGCATTGGCTGGGATGCTAAAGCTAAATGAGCCATCGTCTTTAGTGTTTGTTCCAATTGAAGTTCCTTTGATCACTACAGATGCGTTAGAAACCGGTAATTTTTTTTCATCTAAAACCTTACCAGAAATGGTCCGATTTTGTGCCCATAGATTACCGCCAAAAAGCAGTAAAGTGCAAATGATCAGTGTGAGCAATTTTCTCATAAATTAATTTTTAGTTTTTTTGGTCTGCGAAGTAAATTAATATAATCTTAACAATAACATGTTTAGACATTAAAATGTTCTAATTAGCTGCATTTTTTTGTATTTCGTAAAAGGTATTTTGTATAAGCTAATAATTTAATTAAAAATCATATACTTACATATTAAATAATAATACTCTATTTATAAAATAATTCAAATTGAATGTCAATTCAAGAAGCTTTTTATCGCTTCAAGTTAAAAAAAAACTTGTGCATATTGGAAGCTATGCCACTAATGAGAAGTTTATGATTCTATCAAGACTGGTTTTGAAAGCAACAAAAAGGGGCTATCTCTTTTTGAGATAGCCCCTTATTTAAGGACGATTCAGGTAATCGAATTAATAACCAGGATTCTGAACAATAATAGGATTCTGGGTAACTTCAC
>JANNWE010000257.1:0-1915 GCA_031414675.1 Cytophagaceae bacterium | reverse complement strand
CCTATTACCTCACAAATTGTTGGAAATATATCCATAGTTAAAGCTTTTTGGTTACTGTTACTACCTGCTGGAATACTATTTTCCCAAACAACAAAAGCGGGTATTTTTAAACCTCCTTCATACATACTGCCTTTTCCATCTCTAATATTGCCATTATTTGCTCCATCTTCTAACTTTCCGCCATTATCACTTAAGAAAATAATTAAAGAGTTTTCATATTTTCCCGTCAGTTTTAAAGTTTCAATTACTTTACCAATGCCATCGTCTAAATGTTCTATGGAAGCTACTAGTTTGGCCCTTGTATCAGAAAGGCTTTGGTCTCTTTGTTTGACTTTCGTCAACCATTCCGCGGGCGGCTGAATGGGAGCGTGAGGAGCATTATAGGCTAAATATAAGAAAAAGGGGGTCTTCGCATTTTTTTGTGTATTGATATAATCCCTAGCACTATCAGTGAAAAAATCGGTAGCATGTCCTTTTGGATTTATCCCCTCCCCGTTTTTTCTCATAAAATTTATTCCCCGTCGTAGATGTGAATAATAATCATCCATCATGTCATCTAAAAATCCATGAAAAAAATCAAAGCCTTTTTCATTTGGTAAATTTGGAGACTCCAAGCCTAAATTCCATTTCCCAACTAATGCGGTATTGTAATTTGCACTTTTTAAATACTTAGGCAACAATACCACATCGGGTTTCATAAAACCAAAATTGTCTTTTTGTACTGAACGCACCAAACCTGGAACACCCACCATTTCTGGATAGCGACCGCTCATCAGCGAGGCTCGGGTAGGTGAACAAACACATGAATTGGCATAAAAGTTGTCGAATCGCATCCCCGCTTTACATAATTTATCAATATTAGGTGTTCGAATATCTGAAGTGCCATAATATGAAACATCATGATGACCAAGATCGTCAACTAGAATCAAGATAATATTGGGTTTTGCTTTACCCTTTTCTTGGGCAACCAAACTTGATTGATAAAATAAAAAGTTAAAAAAAACGGATAATACTAGTATTTTGTTGATTAAAGAGGCCTTTTTTTCGTTTGAAATACTAATCAATTCCATGGTAATTTTGTTAGTTTGAATTTTGCTTCTTTTAATAAATATTTAGAAAAAATCGAAAAATAATTACATACTACTACTGAAAAAGATATAAGCAATTATTAAAATTCATTCAAATTTCGAAATTAAATTAAATAGATTTTCGGGATTTAAAATGAAATTCTAAATTTTGTGAACTTTAAACAATGATTCCCTAGTGTATGGATTAATTGTTAGCCTTACTTTTTTATAGAAGGTGTCTTTATTTTATCCAAATTAATGGATTTCGAATCGGCAAATTCCTGATAACTTCTTCATTTTTAGGAAAATGTTCTAAGTTTTTCCATATATCAAACCAGGCTTGAACTTTATATTTATGATAACCAAATATCAAAAAAGGTTGAGCAACAGGCCATTCGTTCCAAAACATAACATCCTGAGGTTTTTTCCAAGATGATTTATTTTCAACAAAAGGAAATAGAAATTCTATGCCTTGTTTAAGAGATCTACCATCTTCTAATTTAAAATCCCATAAGCTTTCTTTCTCTGTGGAAAGTATATGGCAAACTGTGGTCATTGCGTCCAGATTAAACAATGAATATCCATAAGGTTTTGTACGCTTTAATTCCAAAGGAAAACTTCCATCTTTATCTAATTGATTTGGGAGTAAAACTGTTTTAAATCTATTATTACAATAATCTAGCATTCCCTGATTCTCAGTAAGTTTTGCAAATGAAGCAACTTGCATTACCCAGCAAGTGCCATGATTATTTTTGGCTTCTCTTTCTTCTACACCATAAGGATGAGAATTAACCCAATCTAGATATCTAGAAAACCAATCTTTTATCTTAAATAATTCCTCTTTTTTA
>JANNWE010000256.1:0-6173 GCA_031414675.1 Cytophagaceae bacterium | reverse complement strand
GCAATTGGACATTAGACAGTGACAATGTCGAAGTAGATGTGTCGGGTACAAAAGTAAGACTTACAGGTACGATTAGGTCCTTATATCAAAAGGAAGTGGCCGGTCGAATTGCATGGAATGCCAAGGGTGTTTGGACCTTTGACAATGAATTAGAAATTGAATATGATTATGCATTAACTTAATTAGGTATAGATAATTTTCTTGACTTTATTATTTATCTAATACTATGAATAATACAGAAACCCATACCTACGAAGTAAATCTTCAATGGAATTTTGACAGAAAGGGCACTTTGAGCTCACCTGCGCTGCCCACTCAAATCGAAGTAGCAACGCCACCTGAATTTCAAAAAGGCATGAAGGATATTTGGACGCCCGAACATCTGTTTATAGCTTCAGTTAATGCTTGTTTGATGGCTACATTTTTGGCAATTGCCGAAAATTCAAAATTTGAATTTATCAGTTATGAATCTAATGCTATTGGTGTAGTTGAATATGTAGAAGGAAAATTGGTAGTAACAGAAATCACTTTAAAACCGAAAGTTATTATACCAAAAACCGAACATGAAAAGCAATTAAGGCGAATTCTTGTAATGAGTGAACAAGCGTGTGCTATTTCAAATTCAATAAAAACTATGATCAATTTAGAACCGATAATTAATTTTCAATAAATAGGGAAAATGATTAACTGAAATTCATTTTCATTTCAATGTCTTTATTTTGAAACGGTTATTTAAGATTTGCAAGTAATTGATAGACATTTTTTAATTAGATGAACAATACAAACATCAAATCTGTAGCTATAATAGTGGCACATCCTGATGATGAAATACTTTGGGCTGGTGGAACTATTTTAAGTAATACTCAATGGAAGTGTTTTATTATATGTCTCAGTCGAAAAAATGACAAAGATCGATCTACTAAATTTTATAAAGTATTGGAAATTCTTCATGCAAAAGGTATCATGGGGGATCTCGATGATAGTCCTAATCAAAAACCTTTGTATGGTGTAGATGTGGAGGAAAGTATTTTGGATTTACTACCCAAAAAAAGTTTTGATTTAGTTATTAGTCATAATCCAACTGGCGAATATACCAAGCACTTAAGGCATGAGGAAATAAGTAAAGCTGTAATTATGCTCTGGAATAAAGGTAAAATAATTACAAACCAACTTTGGACTTTTGCTTACGAAGATGGAAACAAAGCATATTTTCCAAAAGCAATTGATGATGCTTCTTATTTTGAAACGCTTCCAAATGAGATATTGGATAAAAAATATAAATTAATAACTGAGATTTATGGTTTCGAACTGAATAGCTGGGAAGCTCAAACAACGCCAAAATCTGAAGCATTTTGGATTTTTCATAAGCCCAAAGAAGCAATAGAAAAATTAAATAAAAATTTGAATGAAAGTATTGGTACTTTATGATTATCCGCCCTCGCCTGGTGGGCTGGCCACTCAAGGCGACCTTTTATACAAAGGACTCCTGGAATTAGGGGTGGATGCCAAAGCAGTTCACTTTGAATCTGCCCAAGAAAAAGAGTGGTATTATCGTTGGTTTCAACCCGATGTGGTGGTTGGCGTAGGTTATTGGGGTCATACACCACAATTGGTTTTGCATCCACAACGGTACGGAATTCAGCCAGTTCCATGGTTGGTGGCAGACGGATATATTGCAAATTATCAGGAAGTTTTGAATTCACTACCCCTCATTTTGGTAACTTCTAGTTGGGTAAAAGAAATGTACGTTCGTGATGGAATTAATGGCGATAAGATAGAAGTGCTACCCGTGGGTTGTGATACTGATACTTTTAAGCTATACAATAAAAATGACCCAAAAATATTGGCTGTTCGGGAATCATTAGGGGTTTCTACCGACCAATTGATGATTTTGACCGTGGGAGGAGATGCAGCCTCAAAAGGAGCTCAGGAGGTTATGCAGGCCCTGGCAATAATTGATGCAAAAGCCCCAGATTGGAAATATGTCTGTAAAGTGTGGCCCCAACCACGCACAAAATCGCAAAATTTGGAAGACCTACAAATGGCAATAGCTTTGGGTATCGAAAAAAATGTAACGTACGCCACCAATACCATTTCACGTAATTTTATGCCTTATCTTATTGCCGCTTGTGATATTTACGCTGCACCGTCAAGATTGGAAGGTTTTGGAATGCCACAAGTAGAGGCTGGTGCTTGCGGAAAACCTGTGATTGGCATTAAAGCAATGGGAATGTTGGATACTTTGGTTGATGGCGAAACAGCCTTCTTAGCAAATGTGGCTCAGAAAATTGTGGTAAATGAAGTCACATTGGGCAGAGAATCAGGCTTTGGCGACAATCATAAAATATTATTTACTGAACCTCGAACCGTTGATTATCGAGCCAATGTGCAAGACATTGCCAAGGATTTATTAATGCTAATGAACGATGCAGTACTGAGAGATAAAATGGGTAAGGCTGGCAGACAAAGAGTAGTAGCCAATTTTGATTACCGCATAGTTGCGAAAAGATTTGTGGAAATTATGAGTGATAAATTAGGTTTAACATAAATACAATGATTACTTCTAAATATCAAAACGATATAAATATAGCAAAAAAAGCGGCTCTGGAAGTGCTATTGCACAACAAGAACGGTCCTTTTCAAGGTCTTCCACGCACGGCGGGTTGGGGCTATCCCGAACCCTACACTCGTGATTTATTGATTTCTATTTTAGGAATTGCTGTTTCAGACAATCAAGAATTGTTAAAAAGTATTCGGAAAACATTAGAGACTTTAGTGAAAAATCAAACTGAACATGGGCATATTCCATCGTTGGTACATGACAAAGACGACCGAGGGTCTAGCGATACGACCCCCTTATTTTTATTGGGCGTTGGGATTTATAGAGAAACAAATAATGAACCTGATTTCTTACGAGAAGCCGTTGCAAAAGCATTGGTATGGATGGAATATCAAAGTCCATCTGATCGATACTTAGTAGCTCAACAACCCACCAGCGACTGGCGTGATGAACAATGGGTAATTGGCTATGGATTGTTTGTTAATACATTGGTTTATAGTTATTTAAAATTGTTGGGTCAAAACGAGAAAGCAGAAAAAGTAAGTCAAGAAATGAGCCGATTTACTATCAAGGGTGGCCTTATTCATAATCATATTCACGAAGGATTAGTTGTGAAGCATAAACCTTATTATGCTTTTTGGTCTTATAAAATTCATAGTAGCGAACGTTTCGATTTATTGGGTAATAGTTTAGCAATTTTATCGGGAATTGCTTCACCTACCAGAGCCGATGAGATGGTTTCTTGGATAGAATCAGAATGTCAGGCGATGAAAAAGCGAGGTGAATTAGCAATTGATTTACCGCCCAATTTCTTTCCGTTTACAAATCCAGAAGACCCCGATTGGCATATACGATATGCCCAATTTAATAATCCCGGCGAATACCATAATGGTGGAATTTGGCCCTTTATCTGTGGATTTTACGTAGCCGCCTTGGTTGCCGCCAAAAGATTTTCTTTGGCAGAACAAAAATTAATAGCACTGACGGAATGTATAAAGAAAACAAATTTACATTCTGAAAACGCTCAAAATAAAATTGATATTGATAAAAAATCGGAAGCAAAAGATTTTGGCTTCAATGAATGGATAAAAGCCCAAGATGGCGAACCAAAAGGTCAAAATTGGCAAACTTGGAGTGCAGCTATGTACTTGTACGCTGCTAAATGTGTGGAAGAAAAAAGTACACCCTTCTTTGAAAAAATGCGGAATCATTAAATTATTTTAAAAAACAAATAAAATGGATTATCACGAAAACAAAAAAATTATTGAGGCCAGCCTCAAATGTGCAGCACTCTGCAATCATTGTGCAGCTTCTTGTCTACAAGAAAATGACACTAAAATGATGGTAAAATGTATTCAACTCGACATGGAATGTGCCGCAATCTGCTATGCAACGGCTCAACTTTTAAGTTTGGGCAGTAAACACTCAAAAGCAATTGCTAAATTATGTGCGGAATTCTGTAACGAATGTGCAGAAGAATGTGGCAATCACGAAGACAAACATTGCCAAGAATGTGCAGCGGCTTGCAAAGCTTGTGCTGATGCTTGTTCAGGTATTTAAAGTGAAAGAAAGATTTTTTATAAATTGATTTTTATAAAACATGATCTTTAAAAAGTAAATAGCTTAATCGTTTAAAAGTTAACTTCGATTTATGCAGGATTCAGATTTACCAACTCTTCTTCAAGAGTTGGCAAATCTTGTCCAAAATACGTTGATAATTTAAATTTAATATAAATTGCCGTAAAACCAATTTAAAAGAAATCACAATTGTATGAAAACGTTTATCATTATTTCTGGAATTATTATCGTTATAGTTGTAATCATTCAAACTTATATCACCATGGCATCAACTAAATCAGAAACACAGCCTTATCAGGTAATTCGGACTGAAAAAGATTTCGAAATCAGATATTACCCAGCCGCCACATTCGCCAGCATAAGCTCAAAAGCAAATAGTTATAATGAGCTGGGTAGCTCGGGGTTCAAAAAACTGGCAGCTTATATTTTTGGTGGTAACAGTGACGGAAAACAAATAGCCATGACCTCGCCTGTACACATGCACATAAACGATTCTGTTTCATCCATGAGCTTTGTGATGCCCTCTAATTACAATGAAAGTAATCTGCCCAAGCCCAAAAACAGTGAGGTAATTATAAGCACCACTGATAGCGAGTTTGTGGCTGCCATTAAATTTGAGGGTTATGCATCAGACAATGATATAAAACAGTATTCAGAGAAATTAGAAGAAGCCTTAAAAAAAGCCTCCATCAGTTATTATGGAAACTTTCGTTTTTTAGGTTACAATGCTCCTTTTCAATTTTTTAATCGAAAAAATGAAGTAATAATCAGTGTAAATTGGGCATCAAAATAATGCATGATTTTTACAAATATTAACAAGAATTCATTAGCGACAACAGTGGATAAAACGGCAATTTTTTTTGGAATGAATATCAATTGGTTTATTAGGGTGCATTAAATAATACTAGTATTAAAATTGCCCCTTGCTATGTGATTCCATCCAAAAATATACAATACGCTTATAAATTGAAAAATAAAATTACTTTGGAAAAATTGAGAGCTTTGGAACCTAATTTTCCAACCATTAGCAAGGTCTAAAAAGTGTAAATGAAAAAAGTGAAAACCCAATTTATAAAATAGTATAAATGGTATTTATTTGGGGCTTAAAGTATAAATAAGCTAGGTAGTTAAAAATTATATAACTCATATCATCAGAATATTTTGTAGTTTTTAAATAATACATAGTGCAAAAAATTTCTTAACAAAATCAAAAAAAATAAATAATAAAATGAAATACGAAAATTCAATGATTGCCATTTATGATACACATGAAGAGGCAGAACAAGCTGTTAAAAAATTAGAAAAAAGTGGCTTTGAAATGAAGCAACTTTCCATTGTAGGAAAAGATTACCATACCGATGAGGCTGTGGTTGGCTATTACAATGTAGGCGACCGAATGAAAAGTTGGGGAAGCACTGGTGCGTTTTGGGGTGGTATTTGGGGTTTATTATTTGGCTCTGCCTTTTTTATGATTCCTTTGGTTGGTCCACTTTTAGTGGCCGGTCCTTTTGTGCTTGCCTTGTTGGGTGCGTTAGAAGGTGCTGTGGTGGTGGGAGGCCTTGGTGTGCTAGGTGCAGCTTTGGCAGATATTGGTATACCTACGGATAGTATAGTAGCATACGAAACCCAAATAAAAGCGGGAAAATTTATGCTCATAGCTCATGGTACGCCACTTGAAGTGCAAAAAGCGAAAGAGACTTTGGGGATTGAAGAAAACGAAATGGCATAAGATCACTATTTTATTTGAAGGTTTGCTTTTTTACTAAAAGAAAAAAAATAGAGAAAAAAACACAAGCTGTCGAAATCTAATAATCTGTGAATTATGTAAGTATTGATACAAATTGTGTAATATAATTTTTTAGTGAAAGCCTCAATTTTATAGTGAGAACTTAGATTTAAAAATTGACGCTAATATGGCAGAAAAACATAGATTTCAATCGTGCGTAGATATTTTCAAAACGTTCTTCATTTTTTGAAGAACGTTTATTTTTTTGATTAATTCATCTTATAAAATACAAATTCATGGCAATAAAAT
>JANNWE010000255.1:0-2468 GCA_031414675.1 Cytophagaceae bacterium | reverse complement strand
TTGCTCATAAAAATAGCGTAAAGCACTTATGGCTGGAATACATTGCTGGATTTCGTCAAAAAATAACAATGTTTTGCCAGCCACTATGGGTGTGTTGTAATAGACCGAAAGTTTTTCACAAATAGCAACGACATTGATATTTCCTTCAAAAAAAACATGTATTTCTTTTTCGGTTTCAAAATTGACTTCTAAAAAATAATCAAACTGTTTCCCAAAGGCTTTTACAGAAGTAGACTTTCCTACCTGTCTTGCTCCTCTCAATAAAATGGGTTTTCTCGATTGGCTTTTCTTCCAATCGAAGAGTGTCGTATCAATATTTCGTTTTAGTTGCATTTCGGTTTTTTTTAACAAAAATACTTAAAATTAAATTTTCGGCATCATAAATACAGTATTTTTTATAAAAATAGGCACCTTAAATACATTAAATTTGATAAATTTTGGCATCTAAATTTGATTTATAGATTAAAAAAGCAGGAAAATACCTATAAGTATCTTCCTACTTTTTACCCATCTCCGCATAATCAAACACCAAATTGCAAAAAGTAATGACGCCTAATTTAAAGGCTTTGTCATCAATAATGAATTCTGGTGTGTGATGCGGGCCAGCATCCTTTTTATCAACACCTATGGGCATGCCACCAATAAAGAAATAAAGGCCTGGTACTTTTTGGGCAAAAAATGAAAAATCTTCCGACCCTGTTTCCGCGGGCACTAAAATGACGTTCTGTTTTCCAGCTGATTTTTGCATGGAGGGCAGAATGGCATCCGTAAGTGCCTCATTATTAAAAGTAACTGGATAATGAATAGAATAGGGCAATTCTACTATTGCTTTGGCTCCTGCACCTTGTGCTGTATGTTCGACGATTTCTCTAATACGTTTATAAACCAATACCTCATCTTCACTACTTAATGTTCTTACAGTTCCCAGCATTTCTACTTGTTCAGAAATAATATTAGAACGATTACCACCCTGAATAGCACCTATTGTAACCACTGCAGGATTCTCTGTAATATTTACATTTCTACTCACAATGGTTTGCAGACTATTAATAATCTGTGCTGAAACCACTATAGGATCTACCGATGACCAAGGTTCTGCACCATGAGAGGGTTTTCCTTTTACAGTAATTTTCATATCACCAACTCCAGCCAAAAATCCAGCAGGTCGATAAGAAATTTTCCCTACTTCCAATTGTGAATTTAGGTGTAATCCGAAAATTACGTCCACTTTGGGGTTTTCGAGAACACCTTCTTTTACCATCAACTCTGCACCACCCTCTTCCCCTTTGGGCGCACCTTCTTCAGCTGGCTGAAAAATAAATTTTACTGTGCCTTTCAAATCTTTTTTCATTCCAGCTAATACTTCGGCCACACCCATCAGTATTGCGGTATGCCCATCATGTCCGCAGGCGTGCATAACACTAGTCTCTTTGCCGTTATACATGGTTTTTACTTTGGAGGCAAAGGGTAAATTATTCTTTTCCTCTACTGGCAAAGCATCTATATCTGCCCTTAATGCTATCACTGGGCCAGGTTTATCGCCTTTTAAAATTCCAACTACCCCAGTAACACCCACTTTGGTTTTTACGTCAATGCCCAATGACTTTAAATGTTTGGCTACGAGTTCGGCAGTCCGATACTCTCGGTTTCCCAATTCTGGATGTTGATGAATGTCGTGTCTCCAAGCGATTATTTTTTGCTCTATTTTGTCGGCATTCTGCGCTATGATTTCACTATAATTGCTTTTTTGAGCAAAAATTTGAAAAGGAAATACATAAATCAATACGACAAATACGAGGGTTGTTTTGTTTTTTTTCATTTTTGAATATTGTTTTATTGTTTGAAAAATAGAGAAAATAGGGAGGGGTACTTTATTTCTAAAACCCGAAGTCTATTACTTCATTTCCCCTTTCAAATATTTATTAAACCAAGCCAAATAACGTTCAAAACGGTCTTTTTGAAAACTTGGATTGGTTATTCCGTGAAATTGTCCTGGGTAAATAATCAATTCCGTTGGAATACCCAAGGATTTAAAGGCTTGATACATTTGCTCACTACCCACCGACGGCACATTAAAATCACTTTCACCCACCATAAATTGTGTGGGCGTTTTGATACGGTCAGCTTTTAAAAATGGGTAAGATAAGGCCACGTATTTATCAAAATTCTTCCACGGCGAACCTAATTCATTGTCATATTGCAAAATGTATTGGTCAACCCCATACAATGACGAAACCATCGCCACGCCAGCCCCACTCGAAGCCACTTTGAAACGAGTATCCGAAGCAATGGTATAATCCGTTAAAATACCGCCGTAACTCCATCCACCAATACCCAATTTTTCAGAGTCAGCGATGCCATTTTGAACTACATAATCAGCCGCTCCTAATATATCTAAGACTTCTTTATTTCCCCAGGACAATTTCACGGAATAACCAATCCAAGTTTTCAAAAAGACCGTTTTGAAC
>JANNWE010000254.1:0-1564 GCA_031414675.1 Cytophagaceae bacterium | reverse complement strand
AAAATATTTATCAAAATAAGAAAAAAAGAAGTCTAAAAGATAAAATTTTAAAAATCTGTCACACCGAAATTGATTTTGTGAAAATTCTATATTAAAATTATTAGTGTATTAAAAATAAGGTTAATGCAAGATACTTAACATTCAACAAGGATCGAAATAGCCATATAAAAAATATTTGTTACTATTTAATATTAAAAAAATGTTTAAAAAATTTACTATCACAGACAAATTATTATTTGTTTCCGCATTCTTATCACTTATATTTTCTGAAATACTCTATTTTCAAGATAATAAATTAGAGGCAATTTTTCTAGGAATTTGGGTTCCCTCTATTTTAGCTTTTGGCATTTATTTAAAACTTATTAATAATTCAAAAAATGACTAATCTTATACCTTATTTTGCAGTCCTTATCACACTACTTTTTAGTACTGCCTTCGCTTTCGCAATAGTGCAGGGAAACAAACCAAAAAATAAATAATCCTATTTTTAAAAACCTAGCTTAAAAATATATACTATAACTGTAAAAAAACTATTTTCATTTGGGCACAAAATGTAAACCGCTTTATTAGGCGGTTCTTGGTATTTGCTGATGAAAAGTCTTAAAGTAAATCTAAATCATTAAAAATAGTATATTAATGTAATCCCTTTAAATATCACTTATCAATTTTTTAGTTGCTTGCACCATCTTTTATTATAATTTTCTCTCTTTATTTTCAACACATCTTACCTCTAAAGCAAACCACAAAATAAAGTTGGGAAAACCTACATATTACCGTATTGTTTAAGCTTGGTCACAATGGCTAAAGCGACCCCGATGCTTGTTTTATCAAAGAACTAATTGATAAAAGATTAAGAAAACATTTCAAGGTAGACCATCATACTTACTAGGTTTTATAAATAATTTCGATAGCAACAAAAACGGCTTTAAATTAATCTAGTCCTCCACAAAAAAGAAGTCTTTATACAAGAAAAGATAAAACGAAGCTATTACCAGGCCCTAAAAAAAGGCGACATAAATTTATGGCCATTTATATGGTTTGTTTAATTGCAGTATAAATCAACTTTTAAAGGCAATTTTTAGTAAATTAGATTGTATTTAAGGTCTGCTTTAATTTATTTTGTAATATTGGTATTACTAAACTCCTATATTTGTTTAGTACGAAAGATTTTAAATTTCTTAAACTATTTTATTCCCTTTCACTCTAAAATAAGTACTATGAAAGCAAAGTTGCTCATCATCTTAAGTTTTTTTATCCACTCTTTTTCTATCGCCCAAACCAAGCCTGCAGGCACACCGATTACTGAAAAACTATATCAATCCTTAAAATATCGCAACATCGGCCCCTTTCGTGGTGGCCGCTCTACCTGCATTACTGGAGTGCCTGGAAATATTTTTACCTATTACATGGGTACCACAGGCGGTGGGGTATGGAAAACAAACGATGGCGGAGCCACCTGGGATAACATTTCCGATGGATTCTTAAACACTACTGGAATAGGGTACATCGCAGTTGCACCCTCCGACCCTAACATCATTTATGTTGGCACTGGCGAAGGCCCAGT
>JANNWE010000253.1:0-2823 GCA_031414675.1 Cytophagaceae bacterium | reverse complement strand
CACGAATATTAAAAAATGACCCCAAAGCTCCGAAATATATCAATTCTCCCGAAACCGATATTTATCATAAAAGTAAGATTGTTTACGGAATCCATCAAGCTAAAAATGCTATCCGTCAGCTGGACAATTGCTATTTGGTAGAAGGATATACCGATGTAGTCTCTTTGCACCAGGCAGGAATCGAAAACGTTGTAGCTTCTTCAGGTACATCTCTTACACCAGATCAAGTTCGGCTTATTCGAAGGTTTAGTGAAAATATTACAGTGCTTTATGATGGTGATGCGGCGGGTATTAAGGCTTCATTGAGAGGAATTGATATTATTTTAGAGGAAGACATGAACGTAAAGTCGGTGGTTTTCCCGGATGGAGATGATCCAGATTCCTATATTCGAAAAGTTGGAGGTCATTCTTTTTCAGAGTATGTAAAATCCCATCAAAAAGATTTTATTCGCTTCAAAACTGAACTTTCTCTGGAAGAAGTGGGCAATGATCCAATAAAAAAGGCCAGTTTAATAACCGAATTAGTTTCTACAATTACAAAAATTCCTAATCCAATAAAACGTTCTGTTTTTTATCAGGAAGTAAGTTCATTGTTGCAGATTGATGAACATATTTTGATAAATGAGGGAAATAAGCTGATAAAAACCAAAATTCAATCTCCGAAGAACGAACGATCGGATGGAGGTGGCTTTTCTCCAACAATACCAAAGAAGGACTACGAAGGAGAAATATTGAGTGCGGTTAATACTGCCAATCATCACGAGGAACTCTTAGTTAAAGATCTAGTTTTGTATGGTAACATTATTATTGAAAAAGATACAGAAACAGAGGAGGAGCACAGTTTGGCAGATTATCTTTTTCATGAAACCGAAGACATGGTGATTGAGAATGTTATATTTAAACGTATCTATGATTTATACAAGTCTTTTTATGTAAAGAATGAAGTGCCTAATACCCAATATTTTACTTCTAATATCGATTCTGAAATTCAGAGCTGTGTCATCAATTGGTTAACTCCAAAGCACGAGTTGAGTGATAAATGGCCAGAATTTGAAATTTTTGTTCCAAAATATGAAGAGTTGCTAGATATATTCTCCTATCGTTTGATTTTAAGAATGAGGAAAGAAAAAATTCAACATGAAATTGATTTACTCTTAAATGAATTGGAGGCCGTGAACGAAGAGGATCAAGAAATAGTGTTAATTAATATTTCCAAAAAACAAGGAGTAATAAAAAAGTTATCAGATTTATTAGGCACTGTTGTATGAGATCTGCAATGCTTTTGTTTTTTCTATTTTTTTTTAATTGTTCAAGCAAAGAGTCCTTCCAAAAACTTAGTTTTCTTCATGATATTGAAGAAGAAATTGAATTTTTAAAATTTAAATGGCATTTAAAATCTAAACTTCATAAAAGCCAAAGGATAGTTTATTTACAGAAAATTGGAGATTTTAAAGAAAATGAAAATTTGCTATTTTTAGAGGCTAAAAAGTACATTTCAAGTTTTTATAAAGTGGAGGTATTTGAAGAGAATTTAAAATTCGATAAATTAAAATCAAGAGAAGGCAATTTTGGGAAACAGTTTAGTGCAAATCAAATTTTCGATAGTTTAATGATTCCTAAATTACCCAAAAACTGTTTATCTTTTTTAGCCATTACAAATGAAGATATTTATCCAAATGAAAGCTTCAATTATTGTTTTGGGAAAGCTCGCTTTGGGCCAAATGTAGCGGTGGTTTCTTTAAAGAGGTTTGCTAATAATGCGCAGTACGCAAATAATAAAGTGGGTTTTCAGGAAGCTTTTTTAAAAACAATCTCGCACGAAATAGGGCATAATTTAAAATTGAATCATTGTACACTAAATGTTTGTATTATGAATGCTGTTCATACTATAGAGCAAGCTTTAAAGCTCAACAAACAATTTTGTAATTTGTGTCAAAGAAAAATAGATTGGGCTATCAATTAGTATTCTAAATTTCTTAACTTTTTTCAAAAAAAAATCACTATTTAGTTCACTAGAAAATACAGTATTCTGCAGGCATTCCCTAGGCTCTTAGGATTTTTTTCTTTCGAACTTTTAACTTTTAATATATGTTTTTGATCTTTTAATTCATCATCCAGCATGATATACCAAGGTAAGTGTAATGAACCACTCCATTGCGTATATAGATCTTTTTTCTCATAAATTTTTCCGTCAATAGTATATTCTAAAATACCTGCATCTGGGCCTGAGTTTATACATATACCTATTGCTGTGCCTTCAAAAGTAAGCGAAAACTCTGCATCAACGGTGTTAGTTACTAATGCCGGAATATTTACAAACTGCTTTCTTGTGCCAATATTATCAGAAGGCTTCCAAGAGGACAAAAACTCCCAATTCTTTAAATCATTAGCCGATGAAACGCTTAAATATTTGCCTTTTGAATAATTAAAGGAATCCAAAGCATTTGGCAAAGTTTCAAACTCAGTGCTATTAACTTCATTAATGTTTTCAAAACAAATATTAAAAAAAGTTTTAAGTGATTGAACATAGACTTCCTGCCCAAAAGGGGAGGGGTGTAAATTTTTGAAATCGTCTATCCAATTAAACTCTCCAGCATTTATTCGGTCAGTTACTTCTTTGGCTAAATTTATTACTCCTAAATTGTAATGCGCTGCAACTTTATCGTGGTTTTGAATTTCAATGGGTGTTTTGCCTTCTGAGTATTCTTTTATTTTATCAGGATCAACAAAATGCAACAATACCACATCCATTTTTGGGTTCTCGATTAATGCATGTCGGACAATTCCCTCCATTCCCCTAATTTGTGCTTTTGAAGAGAAACC
>JANNWE010000252.1:0-3522 GCA_031414675.1 Cytophagaceae bacterium | reverse complement strand
AGTTTTGCCTGACACAGAAGAAAGTATTCGTTACAAAATGCCTGCATTTAAAGTAGGAAAACTTCATCTCTACTTTGCTGCTTATAAAAAGCACATTGGTTTTTATCCTGTTTACGACATTGCAGAAATAGAAGATAAAGTTTCTGAATACAGAGCAAAAAAGACAAAAGATAGTTTGCATTTTATGCTTGACAGGCCTTTGCCGATAGAATTGATAAAAAACATTATAAAACTGAAGTCAGAAATTTAATTAAACTAAAGAAAAAAAAATGGAGATAACGCCTGAACATAATGCACGAATGGCTCAAATGACTTTTGCTACTGTATATCCTCTTTATCTTGCCAAAGTGGAAAAAAAAGGAAAAACAAAAGAGGAGTTAAATCAAGTCATTAAATGGCTGACAGGTTTTGACGACAAGGAAGTTCTAGAACTTATTGAAGAGAAATCCACTTTTGAAACATTTTTTAAGAAAGCAAAATTGAACAAAAACGCAGATCTGATTAAAGGAGTGATTTGTGGTTATCGAATAGAAGAAATCGAAAATCCACTAACAAAAAAGGTTAGGTATCTTGACAAATTAGTGGACGAATTAGCGAATGGAAAAAAAATGGAGAAAATTTTAAGAACACCATAAAATGTCAATGATGTATTAAATACCTATTGGAAGGTATTTTAGTAAGGGAATTTTGTAATACTTTTAAATAATAGAGGTAAGAGACAAAAACAAAGTGATTTTTAATCCATCTGGTTCCCATTACCCTATTGCAAATGATTTTAATTGAGCTTATTATTAGCTATTCATTTTCCTAGACCTTAACTTTGAAAAGCCAATTTCAAGAATTAAAAATAGCATTAAGAATTTTAATAAGTCTAATTTCCATTATTTCAAAAACGAATTAAATGAATAAATCAGCTTTAATCGGGTTTTTTTGTCTCTTCACCTTTTCAATTTACAGACAAGAAATAGCAGGACAATGGAATGGAGCATTAAAGGTTCAAGGAACACAACTAAGACTCGTCTTTACTATAACTAAAACAAAAAGCGGATTTACGTCCACCATGGACAGCCCAGACCAAGGAGCAAAAGGCATTCCTACAACATCTACTAATTTCGAAAACTCGATTTTGAAAATTACCATTGCGAATGCAAAAATTGAATATGAGGGAACATTAGGAAAAGACAATAGTATTGTTGGTACTTTTAAACAAGGTGGACAATCTTTTCCTATGAACTTATCAAAAGAAGTAAAAGAAAAACTCAAAAGACCGCAAGAACCCACAAAACCCTATTCTTACTATTCCGAAGAACTAGTTTTTGAGAATAAAAAGGCGGGAATTCAATTAGCAGGTACATTGACCTTACCTAAAAAAGAAGGAGTGTTCCCAGCAGTAATTTTAATAAGTGGAAGTGGGCCACAAAACCGAGACGAAGAATTATTAGGACATAAACCTTTTCTGATTATTTCAGACTTTTTAACAAAAAATGGAATCGCAGTTTTACGATATGACGATAGAGGAACTGCATTGTCTAAAGGAGACTTTAAAGCAGCCACAAGTGTAGATTTTGCGAGTGATGTAGAAGCAGGGATTGACTATTTAAAAACTAGAATTGAAATAGATAAAAAGAAAATGGGCTTAATAGGGCACAGCGAAGGTGGAATAATAGCACCCATGGTTGCCAGCACATCAAAAGATGTTGCGTTTATTATAGTGTTAGCAGGCCCTGGAATTCAAGGAGACCAAATCCTATTATTACAACAGAAATTAATTGGAAAAGCATCAGGAATTAGTGAGGAAGATTTACACAAAAGTGAAACTATAAATAAAAAAGTATTTGAGACAGTGAAAAAATCAAGTAGTCTTGAAAATCTAAAATTAGACATTACTGCAATTCTTAAAGATTCATTACATGAAATTACAAAAACGCAGAGGCCAGAGGGAATAAGTGAAGAGGAATATATAAAATCATTAGTAAAACAAATTGCAAATCCTTGGATGCAATTTTTTATTAAATACAATCCGGCACCCGCATTGGAAAAAGTTAAGTGCCCAGTTTTGGCGATCAATGGAGAAAAAGATTTGCAAGTACCACCAAAAGAAAACTTGGAAGCAATAAAAAAAGCCTTGGCAAAAGGTGGAAATAAGGACGTAACAACTAAGGAATTCCCCAATTTAAATCACTTGTTTCAAGAATGTAAGACAGGTTCTCCTGCCGAGTACGCTACAATTGAACAAACTTTTTCACCTACCGCTTTGACCGAAATATTAAACTGGATTCAAGTAAAAACTAAATAAAAGTTTCGAAAAAAGTGTTTTCGAAAATAAGTTTTTTGTTTTAACTGTTTTAGGATTTAGAATGAGCCCCTAAATTTTATAAACTACATTTAATGATAGCTGTTTACTGATTTTTTTGTTAACCATACTTTTCAGCCTCGACTTGTAAAAAACACTAACAAAAAATAATCCTGAAATTCGTTCTAAATTATTAAATTAATTATCAAATTATTAGTAATTTAACAGTGCTTAAAAAAGTCAGAATATCGAATCAAACTGACCGCAGTCAAAATTTGGGTGGACTACTCGGCATTTACTACTCAATTAAACATTCTAATAGTAATAAATCTTTTTTAGTCCATTATAGCGATAAAACCACCGAAATTTATACACCTATTTAAACAATAAAAATGAAAAAAGCCTTTAAATTCTTCTTGTTTTTCATTGTGGTAATTGCAATCTTATTTTTTGCATTTGCACCGCAGTATATTGATAAATCAATGAATAAAGTTGGACAAAAACCACCTTTTTCAAAAAATAACTATTACGATTCCATTCCTTTTATTGCCGATTTACATTGCGATGCTTTGCTTTGGGACAGAAATTTTCTAAAAAAACACGATTACGGACACGTCGATTTGCCTCGTATGATAGAAAGCAACATGGCTTTGCAAGTTTTTACGATTGTGAGTAAAACACCACGAGGCATTAATATCGAAAAAAATGATGATCATACCGACCAAGTGGCTTTATTGAGTTTTGCTCAGTTGAAAAATCCGGCCGACTGGTTTAGTGTTAAAACTCGTGCTCTACATCAATGTGTGGCTTTGCAAGATTTTGCTAAAAAATCTGATGGAAAATTTAGGGTTATCACAAACAAAAAGGAACTACAACAGTACATCACTGCCCGACAAAAAAGCCACGCTATAACTGCGGGAATGTTGGGAATAGAAGGTGGACATTGCTTAGAAGATGATTTAAACAATTTAGAAGAATTTGTCAAAGTAGGCGTGCGATACATTGGACTCACCCATTTTTTTGATAATGAATGGGCGGGTTCGGCACATGGCATGAAAAAAGAAGGTTTAACTGAAAAAGGCAAGCAATTGATTAAAAAAATGGCAGATTTCCATATCACAATTGACTTAGCTCATGCTTCACAAAAAACAATTAGTGATGTTTTAAAATACCATAGTGGCCCAGTTTTAGTTTCTCATACGGGCGTAAAAGGCGTTTGTGATAATAAC